>BBBN01000125.1 GCA_001311585.1 Thermus sp. JCM 17653 | reverse complement strand
CCTCCCCTAGCCAGGGCCTCGAGGGGCGCCTCCCCGCCCCGGCCCAGGAGCACCAGCTTGCTCCTAAGGGCCTCCGCCGCCACCGCCTGGGCGGGAAAACCCCGAAGGACCTGGACGGGGAGGCCCGTGTCGGCAAGGGCCTTTTCCACCTCGGCCTCGGCCAGGCGCAAGGCCTCCTCCACCTGGGGCGCCAGGTGGGGGAAGCGCCGGACCAAGGCCTCCCAGTAGGACGAAGGGACCACGTGGAGCAGCAAGGCGGGCACCCCGAGGCCCCTTTCCAGGAAGCGGGCGCTTTCCACCACGGCCTCGAGGGTCCCTCCCAGATCCACCGCCGCCAGAAGGCGCATCCTTCACCTCCTCGCCTCCACTATAATCCGGGCGTGCTTTGGCTTAGGGACCGCACCCTGGACCTCTCCGAGCCCCGGCTCATGGGGATCCTCAACCTCACCCCCGACTCCTTCTCCGACGGGGGCCTCTACCTGGAACCGGAAAAGGCCCTGGCCCGGGCCAAGGCCCTGGTGGAGGAGGGGGCGGACCTTTTGGACCTGGGAGCGGAGTCCACCCGGCCCGGGGCGAGGCCGGTGCCCGTGGAGGAGGAGAAGAAGCGGCTTCTTCCCGTCCTGGAAGCGGTGCTGGAGCTCGGGGTGCCGGTGAGCGTGGACACCCGCAAGCCCGAGGTGGCCGAGGAGGCCCTAAAGCTCGGGGCCCATCTTTTGAACGACGTCACCGGGCTTAGGGACGAGCGGATGGTGGCCCTGGCAGCCCGCTTCGGGGTGGCGGCGGTGGTCATGCACATGCCGGTGCCCGACCCCGCCACCATGATGGCCCACGCCCGCTACCGGGACGTGGTGGCCGAGGTGAAAGCCTTCCTCCAGGCCCAGGCGGAGAAGGCCCTCAAGGCGGGGGTGCCCCAGGTGGTGCTGGACCCCGGGTTTGGCTTCGGCAAGCTTCTGGAGCACAACCTGGCCCTCCTTAAGCGCCTGGAGGAGATCGTGGCCCTGGGCCACCCCGTCTTGGTGGGGCTTTCCCGCAAGCGCACCATCGGGGAGCTCACCGGGGTGGAAGCGCCCAAGGACCGGGTTTTGGGCACGGTGGCCGCCCACCTCTACGCGGTGCAGAAGGGGGCGAGGCTCCTTAGGGTGCACGACGTGGGGGCCCACCGGGAAGCCCTGGCGGTCTGGAAGGCCCTCACCGGCCCGGCCTAGGAGGTGAGGATGGGGAGATCGCCCTTTTGGGCCTGGAGTTTTACGGGCGCCACGGGGTCATGCCCGAGGAAGGGCGGCTTGGGGCCCGCTTCGTGGTGGACCTCTGGCTTACGGTGCCCTTTGAGGGCAGGGGGGACCGCCTCGAGGAGACCGTGGACTACGCCGCCGTCTACGCCCTGGTGGAAGAGGCGGTGCGCCACCGCCGCTTCTACCTGATAGAGGCCCTGGCGGACCACCTGGCGGAAGCCCTCATGGAGGCCTTTCCCCGCCTCCAGGCCGTGCGGGTGCGGGTCCACAAGCCCCACGCTCCCATCCCCGGCGTCTTCCGCGACGTGTACGCGGAAACGCAAAAAAAAGCGCTCTTAGAGCGCATTTTCTTCCCTCATCTTGCGCTCATGGGAAAGGCGTGGTAGGATTTGCCTGCCCGAAAAGGCTAAGCCGAAAGCGGTATACCCTCCCCCACCGCTCAAAGGAGCGGTGGGCTATAAACCTTCTCACCCTTAGGGGATAAACTGAGGGTGCCCGGGAAGGGGCGGGCCCGTATGGAAAGGGTAGCCATATTTATCGATGGCTCCAACCTCTACAAGGGGTTGGTGCAGCACCTGGGTTCGGATTACCGGCTGAACTTCGTGGAGTTCATCACCCTCCTCACCGCCGGGAGGAAGCTGCTTCGGGCCTACTACTATAACGCCCCCCTCCCCCCCGAAGACCCCGCCGCCAAGGCCCACCAGAGCTTCCTCAACTACCTGAAGCGGGTGCCTACGTGGCCGTGCGCCTGGGAAGGCTGGAGCGGCGGGCAGACGGCTTCGTGGAGAAGGGGGTGGACATCCAGATCGCCATCGACATCCTGCGCCTGGCCTACGCCGACGCCTACGACGTGGCGGTTTTGGTCTCCGGGGACGGGGACTTCGCCGAGGTGGTGCGGGTGGTGCAGGACATGGGCAAGCAGGTGGAGAACACCACCTTCCACGCCCTCTCCTCCCACCGCCTGGCCCAGCAGGCGGACCGCTTCTACCCCCTGGACGACTTCCCTTGGGAACGCCTACGGGCAAACCCTCCCCCAGGGGCCAGAGGAAGGGTAGGGGCCTAAGTACACCGCGGCTTTCGCCGCGGTGGGGGCCCCAAAAAAAGCCCTTTTCGGGCATCCCATCTCGCGAAACCAACGTGCGGGCACTTAGCGGCCGGGAAGGCCCCCCGCACCGGGGTCCTCAAAGCAGCTCCTCGGGGCGGAAGAAGAGGGCGATCTCCCTCTCGGCGTCCTCGAGGGTGGCCGAGCCGTGGACGACGTTCTCGTCAATGGTGGTGGCGTAGTCCCCCCGGATGGTGCCGGGGAGGGCGTCTTTGGGGTGGGTGGCCCCCATCATCTTCCGCACCTCGGCCACCACTCCCGGGCCCTCCAGGACCATGGCCACCACCGGCCCCGAGGTGATGAAGCTCACCAGGCCGGGGAAAAAGGGCTTCTCCCGGTGCTCGGCGTAGTGCCGCTCGGCAAGCTCCCGGGAGATCTTCAAGAGCTTGAGCCCCACCAGCCGGAAACCCTTGCGCTCAAAGCGGGCGAGGATCTCCCCCACCAGGCCGCGCCGGAAGCCGTCGGGTTTGACCATCACGAAGGTCCGCTCCATACCCCTAGAAGTCTAGCAGGCTCAGGGGCGGAAGTAGCCCAGGAGGATGTAGGCCACCACCACGATCCAGAGCAGGATGAGAAGGAAGTCCCGCCAACCCAGCCCGGGCCTCCTGGGCTCCAGGACCTGGGTGGGGAGCTCCTCGGGCTCCTCCCCGAGCTTGAGGCGCACCGGGGCTCCCCGGGCGGCCTCCAGGGGTAGGGCGTAGGGGCGGGTGGACTGGGGGAGCTCCTCCGGCACCCTCACCACGATGGCGCTGATGTTGTCGGGCCCTCCCCACTCGTTGGCCAGCTCCACCAGGCGCCGGGCAGCCTCCTCGGGAGGGAAGTGTTTCAGCACCTCCTTGAGGGTCCGGTCCTCCAGGACCCCAGAAAGCCCGTCGCTGCAGAGGAGGAAGGTGTCCCCCGGGGCGAGCTTAAGCCCCAGCAGGTCCACCCGGGCCTGGGGAAAGGAGCCCAAGGCGTTGGTGATCACGTTGCGCCAGCGGTGGGTCCGGGCCTCTTCCACGGTGAGGAGGCCTTGGCGCACCCTTTCCGCCACCCAGGAATGGTCCTCGGTGAGGAGGGCAAACTCCTCCCCCCGGAGGAGGTAGGCCCTCGAGTCCCCCACGTGGGCCACCAGGGCGTAGGGCAGGTCCAGGAGGAGGCAGGTGGCCGTGGTGCCCATGCCCCGGTTTTCCGGCCGCTGGGCCTCCTGGTGGATGCGGGCGTTGGCCCGCTCAAAGGCCTCCAGGAGGGCCTTGGGGGAGGGCTCAGCCTCCTGGAAGTGGCCGAGGATGCTTTCCACGGCCAGCCTGGCCGCCACCTCCCCGGTGCGGTGCCCCCCCATCCCGTCGGCCACCACGAAGACCCCGCCCCAAGGGGTGAGGAGGTGGCCCACGGCGTCCTCGTTTTTGGAGCGCTTGAGGCCGGGGTGGGTCCTTTCGGCGAAGGCGAGGCCGGGCACGAGGGAATTCTATACCCATGGAGGCCGTCGCAAGGGGGGCTTGACTTTCCCCTGAAGGCGTGGGATAGTAAGGAGTCCCTGGAAAGCCATGCGGGTTTTCGGGATGAAGGAGAAACATGAAGAAGGGTACCGTCAAGTGGTTCAACGCGGAAAAAGGCTACGGGTTCATCCAGCAGGAAGAGGGTCCCGACGTGTTCGTGCACTTCACGGCCATTGAGGCCGATGGCTTCCGCACCCTGAACGAAGGGGAGCAGGTGGAGTTTGAGGTGGAGCCCGGCCGGGGCGGCAAGCCCCCAGGCCAAAAAGGTTCGCCGCATCTAAAGCCGGTGGCCCAGAAAGGACCCCCTTTAGGGGGTCCTTTCTTTTAGGCTTAAGGCATGCGTATCCTCGTTTCCAACGACGACGGCATCTTTTCCCCCGGCATCAAGGCCTTGGGCCTAGCCATGCGGGCCCTGGGAGAGGTGTACGTGGTGGCCCCCGACGTGGAGCAGTCGGCGGTGGGCCACGGCATCACCGTCCGCCGCCCCTTGCGCTTCAAGCACACCCAAAGCGCCGGCTTCGGGGAGATCCCCGCCTACCGGGTGGACGGCACCCCGGCGGACTGCGTGGTCCTGGGGGTCCACCTCCTCGGGCGGCCGGACCTCTTGGTCTCCGGGATCAACATCGGGGTGAACCTGGGCCTGGACCTCACCCACTCGGGCACGGTGGCGGCGGCCCTCGAGGGCACCTCCTTGGGCATCCCCTCCATCGCCTTCAGCCTGGACACCGCGGAGGAGCCGAACTTCGCCCGCGCGGCGGAGTGGGCGGTGCGCATCGCCAGGAAGGTGGTGGAGCGGGGCCTTCCCAAAGGGGTCCTCCTCAACGTGAACTTTCCCGCCGGGGCCCCAGGGGAGTCCGGGTGACCCGGCTTTCCACCCACCGCTTTGAGGACCGGGTGGTGGAGCGCCTGGACCCCGAGGGCCGCCCCTACTACTGGATCGCCGGCACCCCCGTGGGGGAAGAGGAGGAGGGAACGGACCTCTGGGCGGTGCGCCAGGGGTACATCTCCCTCACCCCGGTGAGCCTGGACTTCACCGCCAGCGAGTTCCTCGCCGAGCTGGCCCGCCTGGCCCAGGACCTCTAAGTGCCCGCGCCTTGGTTTCGCAACATGGGTTGCCCGAAATAAGGCTCGGCAAAGCTCTTTTGGGCCCCCGCTCTGGCTTGCGCCAGAGCGGGGTACTTAGAGGAGCTCCACGGGCATCCCCTCCTTTAGGCCCAGGGCCTCCCGGGCGCTGCCCCCGTTAAGGGCGATCTCCAAGAGCCCGGCGCTCCCCAGGTAGGCCAAGGCCTCCCCCGGGGCCACCTCGCCGAAGGTGCGCCGGATGGG
>BBBN01000124.1 GCA_001311585.1 Thermus sp. JCM 17653 | reverse complement strand
CTAGGCTGGAAGGGGGAGGTGGGGGAGGGAGGGGAGGTTTTGGACCTCGCCTTGCGCCTCGGGGGGGCGAACCGCCTGGAGGGCGGGCTTTACTTAGGGGAGGCTAGCCTCCTTTTCACCCTTTCCCATCCTTGGGCGGGTAGCCTGGCCCTGTGGTTTGGGGACCTGGGCCTCGAGGCGGGCTACCGGGAAGCCCCCTACGCCTGGGTCCGCTACGCTTGGAGGTGGCCGTGAGAAGATCGGAGATCCTTTGGCTTTTGGTGCTCCTTTTCTCCTTGGCCCTGGGCCAGACGGCAGGGGAGATTCTGGACCGGGTGGAGAAAAACCTCTCCGAGCTGGCGGGCGGTGGTCCAGGGCACCCTCCAAGGCCCCTCGGGGCAGGAGGAGCTTAGGGCCCGGGTCTTGGCCATCCCCAAGGAGAACCTCTTCCGCATAGAGTTCCTGAAGCCCGCCTCCTTGGAGGGGAACTTCACCGTGGTCACCGAAAAGGAGGTCTGGAACTACCTCTACCTCACCAACCAGCTCATCGTCGCTCCCAAGGAGAAAGCCCAGGTCCAGGGCCTGGGCTTCAGCCCCCAGGGCCTGGGGGACCTAAAGGCCCTTGCGGAGCGGGTAACCTTCCGCCTCGTGGGCGAGGAGCGCCTTCCGGAGGGCGTCACCTGGAGGCTCGTGGGGCGGGTCAAGGAGGGCCAGGGCTTCGCCGGATGGAGCTCTACGTCCTCAAGGCCGACCCCAGGCCCTTGCGCTTCGTCTTCAAGGACGAGGCGGGAAAGGTTTTGGCGGACCTCAGGGTGGTGGAGTTCCAGCGGACAAGCCTTACCCCCGCCCAGCTCAAGCGCTACCCCAAGGACGCCCAGGTGGTGCGCCGCTAGGGCTCGGCGTAAAGGGGGTGGAGAGGTACTTCCACCCCCGTCCGGGCTGATGCAGGCCACCCGCTTGCCGGGGCCGAGCTCCCTGGCCACCTGAAGGGCAGCCCAGACGATCCCCCCCGAGCTCATCCCCAGGAAAAGCCCCTCCTCCCGGGCCAGCCTCCGGGCCAGGGGAAAGGCGTCCTCCTCCCACACCTGGATCACCCCGTCCAGGAGGGAGAGGTCCAGGTTTTCCGGGATGAAGCCCGGGCCCATGCCCTGGAACTGGTGCGGTCCCATCTTGCCCCCCGAGAGGACGTTGGAGCGGGCCGGTTCCACGGCGATGACCTTCACGTGGGGGAGGCGTTCCTTGAGGTAGCGGCCCACCCCGGTGATGGTCCCCCCGGTCCCGGAGCCGTAGACGAAGGCGTCGATGCGGCCTTCTAGGGCCTCGTAGAGCTCGGGCCCCGTGGTCTCGTAATGGGCCCGGACGTTGGCGGGGTTTTGAAACTGGTCGGGCATGAAGGCCCCAAGCTCTTCCTTGAGCCTTAGGGCCTCCTCCCTGGCCGCGAGCATCCGCCTCTCCGGATCGGTGAGGACGAGCTCGGCGCCAAAGGCCCTTAGGACCCGCTTCCTTTCCTCGGACATCTGGGCGGGCATGGTGAGGATAAGGCGGTAGCCGCGGCTTGCGGCGATCATGGCCAGGCCGATGCCGGTGTTGCCGCTGGTGGGTTCCACGATGACCTGGCCCGAGCCCGGCCTGAGGATCCCCCGCTCCTCGGCGTCTCGGATCATGTACCAGGCGGGCCGGTCCTTGATGGACCCCCCTGGGTTCTGTCCCTCCAGCTTCACGAAGACCTCGGCCATGTCCGGGGCCACCACCTTGGCCAGGCGGACCACCGGGGTCTTGCCGATCGCCCCTTCCACCCGCATACCCCCACTATAGCCCCTGGCCAAGGGCGGAACCCCCTTGGCCCTTTTCCCGAGGCCTCGAGTCTGCTAGGCTAGAGGGAGCAAGCCTGGCTTGCGAAAGGGTGAACATGAAGGTTGAACAAGACAAGGTGGTGACCATCCGCTACACCCTCCAGGTGGAGGGGGAGGTTTTGGACCAGGGGGAGCTCTCTTACCTGCACGGGCACGGCAACCTGATCCGGGGCCTCGAGGAGGAGCTGGAAGGCCGCGAGGAAGGGGAGCGCTTCCAGGCCCACGTGCCCGCGGAGAAGGCCTACGGCCCCCATGACCCCGAAGGGATCCAGGTGGTGCCCCTTTCCGCTTTCCCCGAGGACGCCGAGGTGGTGCCTGGGGCTCAATTTTACGCCCAGGACATGGAGGGGAACCCTATGCCCCTCACCGTGGTGGAGGTCCAGGGGGAGGAGGTCACCATTGACTTCAACCATCCCCTGGCGGGCAAAGACCTGGACTTTGAGGTGGAGGTGGTGCGGGTGCGCGAGGCCACGCCGGAGGAAGTCCTCCACGGCCACGTGCACGAGGGCGGCCACGCCCACTAGGGCGTTCCCCGGGGTCTTGCAGCCTTGGCGGCCTAGGGCCTAAACTGGTTAGGCGCGGGCGCATAGGCCCCGCTTCGCTTGGCCCCATCGTCTAGCGGTCAGGACGCGGCCCTCTCAAGGCCGAAACGGGGGTTCGATTCCCCCTGGGGTCACCATGGGCGGCTAGCTCAGCTGGCGAGAGCGCTCGCCTTACAAGCGAGAGGCCAGAGGTTCAAGTCCTCTGCCGCCCACCAACCGCTCCCGCCCCCCCTAGGGGGGCGGGGGTTTTTCTTTTTCCAAAAGGCTTTGGACCCCCGCAGGAAGGGCTTCCTCAGGGAAGAGCGTCCGGAAGCGGCGGGCCAGATCGGCCAGGAAGGGCCTTAGGCCTTCCTCCTCAACGCCTCGGGGTAGAGTTCCCGCATGGCCTGGAGAAGCTTTCCCCGGGCCAGGTGCCGGGCCACCAGAAGGGCTTCCCCTTGGAGACGCGGGGGTTTTCCCCGGTAAAGGCGTTCCGCCTCCTTGACCACGGCGGGCGCTTGCAAAAGGCGCCGGCAGGTGGGGCAAGGGTGGGTCTCGCTAGGGGTCTGGCAGATGGGGCAGGGAGTGCCCTTCTGCCGTTGGAGAAGGGCTAAAGCCGCCCGGGCCACCTTGTCCCGGAGCTCGGGAGGGGCTTCCTGGGCCAGGGCCAAGGCCTTGCGGCTTTGGGCGAGCTGCACGCCTTGGGCGGGACCAGGGTCTTGGGGCTTGGGGGAGTCTTCCCGGGCCTTGGGGCTTCCCACTTGGAAGCGGATTTCCTTCACCATCCCCGGAAACCGCTCCTCGTAGCGGCGAAGCAGAAGGAGGCGGTGGTAGGTGAGCTGGTGGGCCACCACGGGATCGGGGACCTCTACCCAAAGGGTGCCGTCCTCGAGGGCCAGAGCTCGGTGACCCGGGCCAGGCCCGGCCCCACCACCTCCCGCCAGGCGGCGAGGACCATGCCTCGCCTAAGCCGCTCCTTGCCCCCGGCCCGCTTTAAGGCCTCGGGAATCACCTCCTTTAGCCGCCAGGGCACAGGACCACCCCCATTTGCATGGAGCATACCACCACCTTCGGCGCTTGGAGGCCAGCCAGAACCGCCTGGGGGAGGTCCTTGGCGTAGCGCAGAACCGCCTGCCGCCGGGGTTCGTCCAGTTCCTCGCTCCACTCGTCCAAAAGAAGGATGGGGGGGTCCCCGTGGTGCTCCGCGAGGAGGCGGTGCTCGGCCAGACGCAGGGCTAGGGCCAAGGCCTTGGCCTCCCCCCGGCTGGCGAAGCGGTGGGCGGGGCGGCCTTGGAGGAGGACCACCAGGTCGTCCCGGTGAGGTCCCACCAAGGTCTGCCCCCGGAGGAGCTCCTCTTGCCGCCTTATCTGAAGGGCTTCTAGAAGGCCCCCCTGCACGCTTTCCTCCAGCTCGAGGCCCGCTTCCCCCGGGGCCAGGGCCCGGTACACCTCCTGGAAGATGGGCAGAAAGCGCCGGAGAAAGCGCCTTCTTAGGGCCAGGATTTCCTCCCCGTAGCGGGCGAGTTCCTGGTCCCAAACCCCTAGCCCGTTTCCCCCCACCTTCAAGAGGGCGTTCCTCTGGCGCAAGACCTTTTCGTAGGCGGTAAGGAGGGCGGCGTACCGCCGGGAAAAACGGGAAAGAAGCCGGTCTAGAAAGGCCCGCCTGGCCTCTTTGGGCCCAAGAACGATTTCCACGTCTTCGGGGAGCACCAGCACCGAGCCGGGAAGCTCCCATAGCGCCCTTAAGCCCACGGGCTTCCCGTTGAGGCGCACCTCCCTCCCTTCTGGCCTAGGCGTTGCTCCACCCGGTAGAGGCCAAGCTCGGTTTGCACCTCGGCGAAGAGCCAGGCTTCCCGTTCTCCAAAGCGCACCAGGTCCCCCAGGGCCCCGGGCGCCTCCCCCCCAGGAGGAGGTGCCAGGCCCAAAGGAGATTGGTCTTCCCCTGGCCGTTCCCCCCCACCACGGCGAAAAGCCCGGAGGAGGACGGAAGGCCTCCAGGGCCAGGTTGCGGAAGTTCCGCTGCCGAAAGAGGAGGAGCCGCATCAAAGCCGGACCCGGCGGAACAGGAAGGGCAAGGAGGCCAGGCCCAAGAGGAGAAGCCCCGCTCCCAGGAGGTAGGGGGCTTCGGGGGCCATCCGGTAGAGCCCCGTGCCCAGGATGGGCCCGAACATCCTTCCTAAGGCCTGGGCCGAGCTGTTGAGGCCCGCCACCAGCCCTTGCTCCCCTTCCCCCACCGCCAGGGAAAGCCCCGCCGTCACCCCAGGCCCCGCCAGGGCCGCCCCTGCTCCTTGGAGGGCAAGCCCCAGGGTGAGGGCAGGAAAGCTCCTGGCAAAGACCAGCGCCAGAAAGCCCAGAAGGCCCACGGAAAGACCCAGGAGGAGGAGGGTCTTAGGGGGCCAGCCCGCCTTGCGCACCAGGAAGCCCTGGAGGAAGACCGCCACCAGCCCGTAGAGGACCAAGGCGAGCCCCACGCTCCGAGCGGTCTCCACCCCCGTTAGGCCCAGGCGGTCCTGGAAGTAGAAGGCGATGGTCTGCTCCAGGGCCACGCTGGAGAGGTTGAGGGCGAATCCCAGGAGGAGGAGGGGGAAGACCCGCCCGTCCCAGGGGGAAAGCCGCACCGGCTCCCTCTTGCCTTGGGTCCTGGACTCGGGCAGGGCCAGGTGGACGAAGAGGGCGTTGAGGAGGGCGATCCCCGCCGAGAAGAAGACCGGGGCCAAAAGGCCTAAGAAGGCGGCAAGCCCCGCCCCCAGGGCGGGCCCCAGGATCACCGCCAGGCCGAAGGCCGCCCCCAGGAGGGCCATGCCCGCGG
>BBBN01000123.1 GCA_001311585.1 Thermus sp. JCM 17653 | reverse complement strand
TCCCGGTCCACCCGCTCGTTCTCCGGGTGGCCGGCGTGCCCCTTCACGAAGCGGAAGCCCACCCGGTGGGGGGCCATGGCCTTAAGGAGGGCCTCCCAGAGGTCGCGGTTTTTCACCGGCTTGCCCTCCGCCGTGCGCCAGCCCCTTTTTTTGCCAGCTTTCCAGCCAGCCCTCGGTGAAGGCCTTCTTGAGGTAGTGGCTGTCGGTGTGGAGGTCCACCTGGCAGGGCTCCTCGAGGGCCTTTAGGCCCTCTATGGCCGCCTTGAGCTCCATGCGGTTGTTGGTGGTGCAGGGCTCCCCGCCGGAGAGGAGCTTTTCCTGGGCGTCAAAGCGGAGGAGGGCCGCCCACCCCCCGGGCCCGGGGTTGCCCAGGCAGGCCCCGTCGGTGAAGAGGTCTACCCGCTTCATGCCGGGCCCCCGGGTCAGGAAAGCTGCGGGCCTCCTTGGACAGGAGGACCATGCTTAAGGCGATGAGGAGGAAGGCGATGAGGGCCTGCAAGGGAATGGGGAACTGGGGGATGTATTCCGTGCTGCAGGGTACGGGAGGCTTGCAGGCCAGGGTGAAGAGGTCGGGGAAGCGCTGTTCCAGGAGGTGGAGGGTGCTGAGGCTCCCGCCCATCAGGGAAAGGGCCAGGCTGTAAGGCCAGACCCCGAAGTCCTGCCGCCACAAGGCCATGGCCAGCAGAACCGCCTGGGGGTACATGAAGATCCGCTGGTACCAGCAGAGCTCGCAGGGCAGGAAGAGCCGCACCTCCGAGTAGTAGAGGCTCCCCAAGGTGGCCACCAGGGCCACCGCCCAGGCGAAGGCGAGGAGGAGGGAGGCGCGCTGCATCGGGAAGAGCATACCCCTAAACTGGAGGCCATGGAGGAGGGAGCGCCTCAGGACCTCAAAGAGGGAGAGGACTTTTACCGGGAGGAGGGGCGGGTGGTCTTCACCGAGGCCTACCACCGCAAACGGGGCTACTGTTGCGGCTCTGGGTGCCGCCACTGCCCCTGGAGGGAGGAGGAAAGGGGTTAATACCACCCCATGCTGGCCCAAGCCAGCATGGAGGCCCCGGTCAAAAAGGCCCGCAGGGCTTCCGTACTTGGGCTTAGGCGAAGGATTCACGCCAAAGGGGTATAAGTACCCCAAAGAGCCTGCTCCTGGCCCTGTTTCGGGTATCCCATGTTGCGAAGACAACGTGCGGGCGCTTAGGCCTCGAGAAGGGCCTCCACGAAGGCTTCGGGATCAAAGGCTGGAGGTCCTCCGGGCCTTCCCCCACCCCGATGAACCGGATGGGCACCTTCAGGGTGCGCACGATGGGGATGAGGACCCCGCCCTTGGCGGTCCCGTCCAGCTTGGTGACGATGACCCCGGTGAGGCCCACGGCCTCGTGGAAGCGCCTGGCCTGCTCCAGGCCGTTTTGGCCGGTGACCGCGTCCAGCACCAGCCACACCTCCCCCGGCTCCCCGGGGTCGGCCTTGGCGATGGCCCGCTTCACCTTCTTCAGCTCCTCCATGAGGCCCTGCTTGGTGTGGAGCCTCCCGGCGGTGTCCACCAGGAGGAGGTCAAGGCCCCTGGCCTTCCTGGCTGGGTGGCGTCAAAGGCGAGGGCGGCGGGGTCCGCTCCCTCGGGGCCCTGGATCACCGGGATCCCCAGGCGCTTCCCCCACTCGGCGAGCTGGGCGCTGCCGGCGGCCCGGAAGGTGTCCCCGGCGCAGAAGAGGACCTTCTTGCCCAGGCCCTGGTAGAGGCGGCCCAGCTTGGCGATGGTGGTGGTCTTGCCCACCCCGTTCACCCCCACCACCAGGATCACGTGGCCCTTGGCTCTACCGCCTTAGGGGTTTGGGGGCGGAAGCCCAGCTTCCTCAAGGTGGCCCGCCGCTCCTCCGGTTCCAGCATCTGGACGAGCTTTTCCTTCACCGCCTCCTTCAGGTCCTTGCGGCCTGAGGCCCGCACCTCGGCCAGGAGCTCCTCGGTGGCCTCGAGGCCCACGTCGGCGGCGAGGAGGGCCATTTCCAGCTCCTCCAGCACCTCCTCGGGGTTGCCGCCCCAGGGGATGGCCTTAAGGAGCTTCTCCCGGGTCTTGGCAAGGCCCGCTTTCAGGCGATCGAAGAAGCCGGCCATCCCCTAGCGGAAGTTCACCCCCAAGGCCAGGCGCCAGACCTTGGGGAACTGGGCGAAGCCGTAGACGTAGGTGCCCTCGGCGAAGAGGCCGGTGTAGGGGTCCAGGAGCTTCCAGCCCTAGGCTGAAGCTCACCCCCAAGGTGGGCACCGGCCCCAGGAGGCCGCTTAAGCCCCCGCCGAAGTAGTAGGGTCCCGGCGAGGGAGGGGTCGTACTGGCCCAGGTCCGGCTTAAAGAGGAGGCTGGCCTCCAGGGCCACCCCGGGAGCCTCCGGGGAGAGCTCCGCCAGAAGGCGGCCCGAGAGGTTTTGCCGCAGGCGGTTTTCCACCCCGGCCCCGAAGGTGAGGCCCAGCCCTTCCCCGTAGCCAAAGCGCATCCCGATGGCGCTTTGGGCGCTGGCCAAGCCCAGGAGTAGGGTGAGGGAGAGGAGAAGCCGCTTCATCCCCTCCAGTATACGCGGGCTTGCGGCCTTTTTCACGAGAGGACCCGCTCCAGCCGGGCAAGGGCCCGCTCCTTTCCCAAAAGGGCCAGGATCTCAAAAAGCCCCGGGGTTTCCAGGCTCCCCGTGAGGGCGGCCCGGAGGGGTTGGGCCACTTGGCCGAGCTTTAGGCCCTTCTCCGCCGCGAAGCCCCGGAGGAGGGCCTCGAGGGCAGCCTCGCTCCACTCCTCTTGGGCCTTTAGGCGGGGGTAGAGCTCCTGGAGAACGGGAAGCCCTTCCTGAAGCTTGGCCAGGGCTTTCTCCGAGATGGGGTAGTCCTCGGCGAAGAAGTAGCGGGCCTTCTCGGGGAGCTCCTTCAGGGTGTCCAACCGGGGGCGCATGAGCTCCACCGCCCGCCTCAGGTAGGCCTCGTCGGGCCAGGCCAGGCCCGCTTCCCTCAGAAAAGGCTTCACCCTCTCGGCCACCTCCTCCAGGGAGAGCACCTCCCGGAGGTACTTCCCGTTCATCCAGCGGAGCTCTCCAGGTCAAAGACCGGCCCTCCCAAGGAGACCCTCTCCCAGGTGAAGGCTTCTATGAACTCCTCCAGGGTGAAGATCTCCCGCCCGTCGGGCATGGAGAAGCCCATGAGGCAGAGGTAGTTCCTAAGGGCCTCGGGAAGAAACCCCTCCGCCTTGTACCAGTCCAAGGAGGTGTGGCTCTTGCGCTTGGAGATCTTGGTCTTGTCGGGGTTGCGCAGGAGGGGCATGTGGTAAAACCGGGGCACCTCCCAGCCGAAGGCCCGGTAGAGGAGGACGTGGATGGGGGTGGAGACCAGCCACTCCTCGGCCCGGATCACGTCCGTGACCCCCATGAGGCGGTCGTCCACCACGTTGGCCAGGTGGTAGGTGGGGTAGCCGTCGGACTTCAGGAGGACCACGTCGGGGATCTCCCCGTTGTCGTAGACCACCACCCCGCGAAGCTCGTCCTTGACCTCCGTGGTCCCGGGGCGGGGGACTTTGAGGCGGATCACGTGGGGCTCGCCCCGCTTCGCCCTTTCCTCGGCCTCCTCCGGGGGGATGGACCGGGCCCTGCCGTCGTAGCCTCCCTTCTCCTTGCGGATCCTTTCCAGCTCCTCCGGGGTCTCAAAGGCCCGGTAGGCCCACCCTCGCCTCAAGAGCTCCTCGGCGTGCCTTTGGTAGAGGGGAAGCCTTTCCGACTGCCGGTAGGGCCCGTGGGGGCCGCCGATGTCGGGTCCCTCGTCGTAGGTGAGGCCGAGCCACTTTAGGGCGGCGAGGATCCTTTCCTCGGCCCCGGGGACGTAGCGCGCCCGGTCCGTGTCCTCTATGCGTACGATAAAGCGCCCCCCGTTTTTTTCTGGCCCAGGCGTAGTTGAAAAGGGCGATGTAGGCCGTGCCCACGTGGGGGTCTCCCGTGGGGCTTGGGGCGATGCGGGTCACCACCATACCGTGCCCATTATCTCACCCGGGCCTAAAGGTTGGGCCTTAGGCTTGGGGGTAATGGACGGCGAGCTCTTGGCCCAGGGTTTGAGGAAGCGCTTCGGCCCCAAGGAGGTGGTGCGGGGGGTGGACCTCCACCTGAGGCGGGGGGAGATCGTGGCCCTCTTCGGCCCCAACGGGGCGGGGAAGACCACCACCTTCTACATGGTGGTGGGCTTCATCAAGCCCACGGCGGGGCGGATCTTCCTCAAAGGGCAGGAGATCGGCCGCCTGCCCATGTACAAGAGGGCCCGGCTGGGCCTCGGCTACCTTCCCCAGGAGCCCAGCGCCTTCCGGCGCATGACGGTGTGGGAGAACCTCCTGGCTATCCTGGAGTTCCAGCCCCTTTCCAAGAGGGAGCGGCTGGAGAAGGCCAAGGCCCTTCTGGAGGAGCTGGCCATCTACCACCTCAAAGACCGCATGGCCTACGCCCTTTCCGGGGGGGAAAGGAGGCGGCTGGAGATAGCCCGGGCCCTGGCCACCGACCCCGACTTCATCCTCCTGGACGAGCCCTTTACCGGGGTGGACCCGAAGAACGTCAAGGAGATCCAGAAGGTCATCGCCGAGCTCCGGGAAAGGCGGGGGGTGGGGGTCTTCATCACCGACCACGCCGTGCGGGAGACCCTGGCCATCACCGACCGGGTCTACGTGATGTACGACGGCCAGATCCTCTTCCACGGGGACCCGGAGACCTTCGCCAAGGACCAGGGGGTGCGGCGGCACTACCTGGGCGAGGACTACGAGCTGTGACCTTCTGGGCCCTCCTTATCCTCATTCTCCTCCTTTCCGCCCTGGTGGCCTACCTGGGGGACAGGGTGGCCAAGTGGGCGGGGAAGCGCCACTACCGCCTTTTGGGCCTCAGGCCCCGGCAGACGGCCACCCTGGTGGCGGTGTTCACCGGGGTGGGAATCGCCCTCTTCAGTTACCTGGGCTTCCTCCTGGTCTTCCGCGAGGCCCGGGAGACCATCCTGGAGGCCGAGGCCGTCCGCCAAGAAAGGGACCGGCTTAAGGAGGAGCGGGAGGCCCTGCTTCGCGCCAAGGAGGCCCTGGAGGCGGAAAGCGCCCGGGCCCTGGCCGAGGTGACGGCCCTAAGGGAGGACCGGAAAGAGCTGGCCCGGGCCTTGGGGGAGGCGGAGGCCCTGAGGAGGCGCCTCGAGGCCGAGGTGGCGGCCTGGAAGGGGAAAGGCAAAGGCTTACGGCCCTCCTGGGGGAAAGGGAAAGGGCCCTGGGGGAGAAGGAAGGGCTCCTCCGGGAAAGGAGCCAAGCCCTAAAGGCCCTGGAGGCGCGCCTCCAGGGGCTCAAGGAGGAAGGGCGGAGGGCGGAGGCGGAGCGGGACCGGCTTGGGAGGGAGAAGGCCCGCCTCGAGGCCGACCTGGCCCTCCT
>BBBN01000122.1 GCA_001311585.1 Thermus sp. JCM 17653 | reverse complement strand
CCCTGGCCGGGCCTGGGAGCTCCCGGTGGGCCTGGACGAGCTGGGCAAGGGGGTGCGGGCTAGGCTCGTGGCGGGGGACCAGGTGCTCGCCCAGAGCCCCGAGCTCCTCCTCCGGCGCTTCCAGCCCCTGTGGCGGGCCTCCCTGAGAGAGGAAAACAGTCCTTTGCCGGAGCTCTCCGCCGCGGGGAGCCTGGCGTGCGGGTATGTTTGGATGGGCAAGAAGCTCTACTGCTTTGACCCCGCCACGGGGAACCCCGCCTGGAGCTACGACCTGCCCTTGACCCCCCTTGACGTTCTCGTCCTCGGGGACGGGCGGGTGTTCGTGGGGGGATATGTGGGAGATCTTTCCAATCCCCAAGCTCCGGTGCTGGTCCTTCAGGGGGGTACCCTCCTGGCCCAGTACGACCTCTCGGCGGACTTCGCCTTTGTCACCGCCCTGGCCCTGGAGGGGGACACCCTCTACGTGGGGGGAAGCCGGTACGTCCAGGCCCCTTGCGGGTCCACCACCCGGCGGATCCTCCGGGTGCGCTTCGCCAAGTACCGGATGGCGGGGTCTTCCCTGACCCGGCTGGCCCTGCACGACCCCACCCCCCAGGACCTGCAGGAGATCACCTCGCCGAACGGCTGCAACGGCTCGGGGGACGACTACAGCGTTTACAACTGGTCCGGCACCCCGGCCCTGCGCCTGGAGGGGGGAAAGGTCTATGCGGTCTTCGAGGTGGGTTTCTTTCAGACCTACCGTGATACGTCGTCTTTATTTATTGCGACCACCTTTTGTGTAGGCTTCCTGCGCCTGGACGCGGCCACCTTCGCCCGGGACTGGCTCACCCGGCCCACCCGCCAGGGGGCGAACGGGGAGGCGACTTGGAGCCGGGAGTGCAGCTCGTCCTGGAATGCCTTTGGGAGGTACCTACCTTTTTGGTCAGCACCCCCCTCACCCGCCATTTGGATTAGCCCCCGAAGCTTTGACCTGGACGCCACCCGGCTCTTCGCCTCCAGCACGGGCTCCGAGGCCCTCCTCAAGGAGACGGGGGGGGTGGTGCCGGTGCCCGGGGGGGACAAGCGGCTCCTCCTCTTCCTGCCGGGCTTCCCGGAGGGGCTGGTGCGCCTCACCTACACCGAGGGGAACCGCCTGCGGGCCTACCCTGGGGGCACGGAGGGGCCCTACGCCCTGAACCTGGAGGGGAGCAATGCTTTGGGCTCGGTCTTCAAGGACCCCGAGGGGCGGGTCTACGCCTACGGGAGTGGTGCGGATGGCCGCGGTCTGGTGGTCCGCCTGCGCTAGCCTGGCCCTGGCCCAGGACCTCCTCCAGGAGCCTGCCTCTCCCGGGGGAGCCCCGGGGCTTCCCCTTTCTCTACTCGCCCTGGGCTATCTCCTCCTCTTCCTCTTCGCCCGCGCCTACCTCATCGCCTGCCCCTCCCGGGCCCTGGCCCGGGCCCAGCTCCTGGGGCTCTGGGCCGAGCATGTGAAGGGGCGGGAGGAGGGTCAGAAGCAGGAGGGGGATCAGGAGAAGCGGGACGCCCGGGAGGACATCAGGGAGTGCCTTCAAAAGGCCCGGGATCTCCTGGAAGGGCGGGGCTTCTTGGGCCGGATTGGTGCCCTTCTCTCCCTCCTCCTCTGGAACGGCAAGCGGGAGATGGCCGCCTGGGCCCTGATGCACCGGGCCGAGCGGCGGGCGGCGGCCCTGATGAGCGATGAGGAGGTGAGGGCCGCCTCGTGCGGGGTTTGGGGGAGGTTGGGGTTTTCTCCGGGGAAGAAAAGGCGCTTTGGGAAAGACGGCTGAGGTGCGCCCTGGGGATGGGGAGTCAGGACGAGCAGCCCAAGCCTCCGTCGTGGGGCGGGACCCCCGGTCAGGTGATCCCGGCCAGTGCGCTTCCGCCCTCCCCGGAGGCTAAGGATTCCGGCCAAGCGGGACCGAGCTCCCCTTGTTGCCCAAAACCGGACCCCAAGGCGCAAAGGGCCCTCCTGGGGGAGTTTCTGGCCGCCCTCTACAACGCCCGGGACACGTACTACGCCCGGCTCCTCACTTTGCACAACAAGGCGGCTTGGCTTCTCCTGGTGGGGCTTGGCCTGGCGGTGGCTCTGGGGTCCTTCGTTCCCGGGCTTCCCAACGGGCTAAGCCTGGGGACGGCGCTTCTTCTGGGCTTCCTCGGGGGGTTTCTCTCCCGGCTCTTCCGGGTGGTGGCCACGAAAGAGCTTCCCACGGACTACGGGGCCTACTGGGTGCCCCTCTTCCTGGCCCCGGTGCTGGGGGCCTTGGGGGCGGTGGGGGGGTACCTGGTCTTCTGGGCCCTGGTGGAGGCAGAGGTCTTTGGGGAGGGGCTAAAGCCCCTCCTCAGCCCGCCCGCCGCCTACGGGCTCTTGGTGGCCCTGGGGTTCTCGGAGCGCCTTCTTGAGGGGCTCACGGGGAGGCTGGAGGAGCGAGCCCTGCAGCAGGAGGACCAGGGCAAGGGGAAGCCCAAGGGGGATGGGGACGGGAAGGGAGACCAGGGGGAACCGAAGGACCCGCCGTCCCGGCGTTGAGGGGGGCGGTTAAGGTTTGTGTAAGCCTCCCTGAGGAGGATGGGAGTAGGGACCCCAGGGGTCCTGGAAAGGAGGCAGTATGCGTAAGGGCAAGGGGTACGGGCTTCTCGTTAGAGGCTGGCTGTGGGCAGGGCTCTTTCTGGGCCTTGCCGCCTGCAGCGTGCCCTTCAACTACGAGGTCAACGTCCTGAACTTTGCAGACCTCTCGGGCACCTTCACGGTGGGGCAGGGGGGGATCAACCCCAACCCCAAGACGGTGGGCCCCGTGGAGATCCGCTACACCCCCGACCCCCGGGTGAACCTCACGGGGGCCACCCTGGATTATAAGGTGTGCTTCACCTCGGAGACGCCGGGGGCGAGCTTCCAGAGGAGCGTGGTCTACACCGCCTACCTGGGCGGGGATGCGGGGGCGCTCTTCCAGGAGGCCAACAAGCTGGCCGAGGGCACGAAGGACGTCTCAGGCCTCTCCACGGGGGAGGTCTGCGTGGAGGGGCAGGCCCAGGCCACGGCGGCCCAGGTCCAGGCCCTTAGAAGCGGCACCTTCTACGTGGGGGCCACGATCTCCGGGGACGCCACCAGCGCCCAGGAGGCCAAGGTGCGCTACCAGGCAGAGCGTTTCCTCCTCCGGCTTTCCGGGACGGTGCGCCCGTAGGGGCCTTTTGGGCGGAGTGTGCCCCGCCCCCCTTGGGGCGGGGCCTGGCCTTGGGGTAGCCTCCTCCTTAAGGAGGGGCCATGCTGAGCCGCAGGCGGCTTCTTTTGGGGCTTTTGGGCCTAGGGCTTTCCCGGGCCCAGGGGCTCAAGGCCGAGGAGGTGGTGGGGGGCCTCGAGGTCCCTTGGGCCCTGGCCTTCCTCCCCGGTGGGGGATGCTCATCGCGGAGAGGCCCGGAGGATCCGGCTCTTTAGGAGGGTAGGCTTTCCACCTACGCCGAGCTTTCCGTATACCATAGGGGGAGTCTGGGCTTTTGGGCCTCGCCCTCCACCCAAGGTTTCCCCGGGAGCCCTACGTCTACGCCTACCGCACCGTGGAGGAGGGGGGCCTGAGGAACCAGGTGGTGCGCCTTAGGCACCTGGGGGAGAGGGGGGTCTTGGACCGGGTGGTCCTGGACGGGATTCCCGCCCGGCCCCACGGCCTCCACTCGGGGGGGCGCATCGCCTTCGGCCCCGATGGCATGCTCTACGTGACCACGGGGGAGGTGTACGAGCGGGAGCTGGCCCAGGACCTGGCCTCCTTGGGGGGGAAGGTCCTCCGCCTCACCCCGGAAGGGGAGCCCGCCCCGGGAAATCCCTTCCTGGGGCGAAGGGGGGCGAGGCCCGAGGTATATAGCCTCGGCCACCGCAACCCCCAGGGCCTCGCCTGGCACCCAAAGACGGGGGAGCTCTTCCTGAGCGAGCACGGGCCGAGCGGGGAGCAGGGCTTTGGCCAGGATGAGGTGAACGTGGTCGTCCCCGGGGGGAACTACGGCTGGCCGAAGGTGGTGGGGAGGGGGAACGACCCCCGGTACCGGGACCCCCGTTTACCGTGTGGCCGGAGGGCTTCCCTCCCGGGAACCTCGCCTTCTTCCGGGGACCTCTACGTGGCGGGCCTCCGGGGCAGGCCCTCCTCAGGCTCGCCCTCGAGGGGGAAAGGGCGCTGGCGGGTTTCGCGGGTGGAGACCGCCCTTTCCGGCTTCGGCCGCCTCCGGGAGGTGCAGGTGGGTCCGGACGGGGCCCTTTACGTCACCACCTCCAACCGGGACGGAAGGGGAGGGGCGCGCCCCGGGGACGACCGGGTGCTCCGCCTGGCGTAGACTGGGCCTCGTGGAGCGGGTCTTGCCCTTCCGCTTTGACGAGAAAGAGGGGGTCTTCTGGCTTCTGGACCAAAGACGGCTTCCCCTGGAGGAGGTCTGGGTCCCCGTGCGCACCGCCAAGGAGATGGCCGAGGCCATAAGGCCATGGTGGTGCGGGGGGCCCCGGCCATCGGGGTTTCGGCGGCCTTCGGCATGGTGCTCGCCCACCTCCGGGGGGAGGACCTGGAGGAGGCCGAGGGCCTCCTAAGGCAAAGCCGCCCCACGGCGGTGAACCTCTTCCACGCCCTGGACCGGATGCGCCGCCACCTCGGGGACCTAAAGGGAAGCCTCGAGGAGGCCAAGGCCCTCTGGCGCGAGGTGGAGGAGACCGAGAGGGCCATAAGCCGCCACGGGGCGAGGCTCTTACGGGGCCAGGTCCTCACCCACTGCAACACGGGGCCTTTGGCCACGGGAGGCTTCGGCACCGCCCTGGGGGCCATCCTCGAGGCCCACCGCCAAGGGCGGGTCACCCACGTCTGGGTGGACGAGACCCGGCCCTACCTCCAAGGGGCCCGCCTCACCGCCTTTGAGCTCATGAAGCGGGGGTCCCCGCCACCCTCATCGCCGACAACATGGCGGGGTTCCTCATGGCCCAGGGAAGGGTGGACGCGGTCATCGTGGGGGTAGACCGCATGGCCTTAAACGGGGACTTCGCCAACAAGATCGGCACCTACGCCCTGGCGGTGTTGGCCCACCACCACGGCATCCCCTTCTACGCCGCCCTGCCCCTTTCCTCCGTGGACCCAAGCCTCCCAAGCGGGGAGGGCATCCCCATTGAGGAGCGCCCCCCCGAGGAGGTGCTGGAGCTGAAGGGCGCGCGCCTCGCCCCCCCGGGTTTTCCCGCTTACCACCCGGCCTTTGACCTGACCCCCCACCGCTACCTCACCGGCATCGTCACGGAGAAAGGGGTCCTCTACCCCCCCTTTGACGAGGGGCTGCGGGATGCCCTGGGCCTTTCTTGAGGGGCTTCTTGGGCACGCCTGCCCGGGGTGCGGGGGGAGGCTGGACCGGCCCCTGCTCTGCGCCTCCTGCCGGGCGGGGCTTAGGGCCATGGGTTTTGGGGGAGG
>BBBN01000121.1 GCA_001311585.1 Thermus sp. JCM 17653 | reverse complement strand
GCCTCAGGGCCTGCAGGCGCTTTTGGGTGGCCTGTAGGAGGGCCTCCGAGGCGGCCCCTGGGCGCCAGGACCCGGCGGATGGCGGTGCAGCGCTGCCCCGTCTTGATGACGAGCTCCTGGGCGATCTCCTGGGCGAGGCGCAAAAGCTCCTCCTCCGTGGCCTCCTCCCCCAGGATGGCGGGGTTTAGGGAGTCGGCCTCGGCGTTGAAGAGGGCCCCCCGCTCCGGGAAGGCCGGGTGGCGGCGGAGCCGGTCGGCGGTGGCCTTGGAGCCGGTGAAATAGACGCTGTCCCGGTGGTCCAGGGCGTCCAAGAGGTCCCCCACGCCCCCCACCAGGAGCTGGAGGCTGCCTTCAGGGAGGAGGCCCGACTCCAGCATCATCCGCACCAGGGCCTCGGCCACGTGGGCCGTGGGGGTGGCGGGCTTGGCCAGGGTAGGGACCCCCGCGAGGAAGGCGGGGGCGAACTTCTCCAAGAGCCCCCAGACGGGGAAGTTGAAGGCGTTGATCTGGACGGTGACCCCCCCTTGGGGGCGAGGACGTGCCTGCCTGGAAGGAGAGGTCCTTGGAGAGGGGGAGGAACTCGTCCTCGGGGAGGAGGTTGCCCTCGGGGAGGTTGCGGGCGAGGGAGCTGTAGGCGTAGAGGACCCCGATCCCCCCGTCCACGTCGTACCAGGCGTCCCGCCTCGTCCCTCCCGTGGTGGCGTAGAGGCGGTAGAGGGTTTCCTTCCGCTCGGAGAGGTACTGGGCCAGGGCCCTAAGCCGCCTCCCCCGTTCCTGGAAGCCCAGGGCCAAAAGGGCCTTCCCCCACCTCCCGGCCCCAGGCCACGGCCTCCTTCACGGGAAGGCCCTCCGCCGTCACCCGGGCGAGGACCTCCCCCGTGCTGGCGTCCCGCACCGGGACGCCCTCGCCCTGGCCTTCCCGCCACTCGCCCATGAGGTAGCTTTGGAGCTTCATCGCGCGTCCTCTCCCTAGACGGTCTTAAAGGCCTCAAAGACCTCGCCGCAGGCGGCGCACTGGTAGAGCGCCTTGCACAGGGTGGCCCCGAAGGGGTTCTTGAGGACCACCTCCCGGCTTCCGCACCGGGGGCAGGGAGGGTCTTCCCCGGCCATGGGGAGGGGGAGGGGCGGGGCGATGCCGTAGCGTAAGAGCTTCTCCCTGGCCTCTTCCGTCATGGCCTCGGTGCTCCAGGGGGTGCGGGCCTCCTCCACCTCCACTTCCTCCGCCCCCGCCCTCTTAAGGGCCTTGACCATCTCCTCCCGGATGAGCTGAAGGGCCGGGCAGCCGGAGAAGGTGGGGCGGAAGCGCACCTTGACCCTGTTCCCTTCGGCCTCCACCCCCAGGACCATCCCCATCTCCACGATGTTGAGGACGGGGATCTCCGGGTCCTTCACCCCTTTTAGGGCCTCCCAGTACCGCTCTACCACGCCTTCGCCTCCCGGTCCCACCGGGCCACGGACTGCATCTCCGCGAGGAGGGACCATAGGTGCTCCGTGTGCTCCTTGCGGCTCTTGGGCACGTACCCCCCTTCCGGCGCCTTAAGCCCGAGCGCTCCAGGTGGCGCGTGGCCTCCTCCAGGTACCGGTCCCAAAGGGCCTTTAGCTCCGGCACGTACCCCGCCGCCACTAGCTCCTCCTCCCCGGGCAAGGCGCGAAGAGCTGCTTGGCGTAGGGGAAGAGGGTCTCCAGGGCCTTCTGGGCCCGGGCGTGGCTTTCCTCCGTGCCCAGGCCCAGGCGCTCCACCCAGAGGGCGGAGTGCCGGAGGTGGAAGCGCTCCTCCTTGAGGACCCTCTCGGCCACCTCCGCCAAGGGGCTGTAGGCGCTTCTCCTCGCCTCCTCCAGCCAGAGGTTCTCGTAGAGGTCAAAGAGGTACTGCCGGACCATGGTGAAGGCCCAGTCCCCCTTGGGAAGCTCCACCAGGATGGCGTTTTGGTACTCCAGGGGGTCGCGGAAGAAGACCAGCTCGTCGGGGTCGGACCCGTCCAGCTCCTGCCGGAGCTCCAGGTAGAGCTTGGCGTGGCCCAGCTCGTCCTGGGCCAGGTTGGCGATGGCGATGTCCTCCTCGAGGATGGGGGCGTGGGCCACCCACTCCGAGAGGCGCTGGGCCAGGACCACCTCGTCGTCGGCCAGGGCGGTGAGCTTGGCGATGAGGGCCTCCTTAAGGCAGGGGTCAAGCATCCGCCACCTCCTTGGCGGTGACGAGGCCGTAGTAGCTCTGCAGGCGGTAGGTCTTCTCCCGGGCGGGGGCGAACCAGCTCTCCACCACCTCCGGCGTGGGCTCGGTGCCCACGAGGAGCCTTTCCGGCACCGCCCAGAAGGCCACGCCCTGGGCCTCGAGGAGGGCCTGCTTCACCGCTTCCCCTGGGCTTCTTGCCAGGAAGCGGCCCACCAGGTCCCCGTAGACCATGCTCCGGCGGTGGCTCTTCTTGGCGAAGACCCAGTAGGCCTCAAGCTGTTTCCCTGGCGGGAAAGCATCCAGGGCCTTGGGGTCCCTTAGCCCCTCCTGGGTCACATGGAAGAAGGCCTCCGCCGGGGCCACGAAGAGGGCGTAAGCCGAAGGCCTCCGCACGAAGACGTGCCGGGCCAGGAGGAGGGCGTGCTCGGGGTCCGTGGCGTGCACCGAGCCCACCATCTGGGGCAGGCTCCTTTCCGTGTCCTGCTTGATCACCTCAAACCGGGGCCACTCCGTTCCCCACATGGCTCCTCCCTAGTCCGCCGCCTGGGCGAGCCGCCTTTTGGCGTAGGCTCCATGGCCTCCCGCACCCAGCGCCCTTCCTCGTGGGCCCTTTGCCTTGCCTCGAGGCGGTGCCGGTTCATGGGGCCTTCCCCCCCGATCACCTTCCAGAACTCGTCCCAAGGGATGGGGCCGTGGATCCAGTTTCCGGTCTTCTCGTCGTAGCGGAGCTCTGGGTCGGGGATGGTAAGCCCCGCCTCCAGGAGCTCGGGGACGTGCTCGTTCAGGAACTCCTGGCGGATCTGGTCGTTGGTCTTGGTCTTGATGCCCCAGCGGAGGAGGAGGGGGTGTGGGGGAGTCGGTGTCGTGGGGCCCGGCCATCATCAGGGTGGGCCACCACCAGCGGTTCAGGGCGTCCTGGACCATCTGCCGCTGCTTGCGGGAGCCCTTGGCGTAGAGCAGGACCGCCTCCTTCCCCTGCTTGTGGTGGAAGGTCTCCTCGGCGCAGATGCGCACCATGGCCCGGGAGTAGGGGCCGTAGGAGCACTGGGCCAGCATGGTCTGGTTCTTGATGGCCATGCCGTCCACCAGCCAGCCGATGATGGCCACGTCCGCCCAGGTGAGGGTGGGGTAGTTGAAGATGTTAGAGTACTTGGCCCTCCCCGAAAGGAGCGCCTCCACCATCTCCTCCCGGCTTACCCCCAGGGTCTCGGCGGCGTGGTAGAGGTACTGGCCGTGCCCCGCCTCGTCCTGCACCTTGGCCAGGAGGATGAGCTTGCGCCTCAGGGAGGGGGCCCGGGGGATCCAGGCCCCTCGGGGAGCATGCCCACCCACTCGCTGTGGGCGTGCTGGGAGATCATGCGCACCAGTTGCCTGCGGTACTCCGCGGGCATCCAGTCCCCGGGCTCAATCTTCTCCCCCCGGGCGATCCTGGCCTCAAACTCCTGAAGCCTCTCCTCGTAGTCCGGGTCCTCGGGGTAGCCGATCCTAAGCCTCACCATCCTCGCCTCCTTCCTCACGGTGTTCCCCTTCCGGGGAAGGGGCCGCGCCAAGGGCCCTCAGGACCAGCTTGGCGTAGGCTTCCGAGAGTTCCTCCAGGGAAAGGGGGCCATCGGGCCGGTACCACTGGTAGGTCCAGTTGAGGGCTGAGAGGACGAAGAGGGTCGCAAGCCGCACGTTCTCCACCCGGAAGACCCCCGCCCGTGCCCCCTCCTCCACCAGGGCCTGTACCCCCTCCTCGTAGCGGCGCCTCAGGGCCTTGGCCTCCTCGAGGAGGGGAGGGGAGAGGTGCTTCCACTCGTGGAAGAAGACCGTGGCCCGGGGAAGCTCCTCGGCGATGACCCGGAGGTGGCCCTTGACCAGGGCCCGCATCCTCTCCACGGGGCCCCCCTGCGGGAGGCTTTCCAGCACCTTTTGGAACCTCTCCGCCGCCTGGCGCACCACCTCCAGGAGGAGCTCCTCCTTGGAGGAGATGTGGGTGTAAAGGCTTCCTCCCTGGAGGTTCAGGTGCTTGGCCAGCTCCCTCATGCTGGTGGCGTGGTAGCCCCGCTGGCTGAAGAGCTTTCCGGCCATGTGGAGGATCTCTTCGCGGCGGTCCATGGCGAACGGTCGTTTGTTAGTATCGCACACCCTAGGGAAAGGGATAAGTGTCCTGCCTCACCTTTCGGCGGGGGCTTAGCCCCTTACCGGGGCCCCCATGCTGGCCCAAGCCAGCATGGGGTGGTGTTAGAGGTCGGGGAGCCTCGAGGCCGCCTCCTTAAGCCGTTCCCGGGAGGCGTGCAGGTAGATCTGGGTGGTGGCGATGGACTCGTGCCCCAAGAGGTCCTTCACCGCGTCCAGCTCCACGCCCTGCTCCACCAGGAGGGTGGCGTAGGCGTGGCGGAGCTTGTGGGGGGTGAGGCGTCTGGGGTCCAGGCCCGCCCTTAGGGCGCCCTCCCGGAACCTGGCCTCCACCCAGCGGGCCGAGGGAACCTGTCCCCTGCGCCTGCCCCCGTGGAATGTGAAAATAGGCACATTTCCCTGGGGCGGGCCCAGCTCCCAAAGCGCCCCCTGGGCGGTGCGGGAAAGGGGCACCAGCCTTTCCTTGTTGCCCTTGCCCACCACCCGCACCGCCACGGGATGGCCGCCCTCGAGGACCAGGTTCCGCCCCTTCAGGGAGAGGGCCTCGGAGATGCGCAGGCCCGTTCCGTAGAGGAAGCGGGCCAGGGCCAGGAGGAGCCGGGCCTCCTTCTCCTCGGAGAGGGCCTCGAGGAAGCGCCTGAGCTCCTCGGGGCTTGGGTGCAGGGGAAGCCTCCGGCCCGCCTTGGGGCGGCCGATGCCCTCCGTGGGGTCTTCCGCCGCCTCTCCCCGGATCTCCCGCAGGTAGCGGTAGTAGCTCCTGAGGCAGCCAGGAACCCTGCACCCGCCGGGGGGCCCAGCGCTTGGCGAGGAGCAGGGCCCGCACCGCCTCGGGGCCTGGGGGAAAGCCCTCCTCCTCGAGGAAGCGGAGCCAGAGGGAGAGGTCCTGGAGGTAGCGCCGCACCCCCCGGACCGAGTAGCCCCGCTCCAGGAGGAGGTACTCCGCGTAAGGGGCCAGGTCTCCAAGGGCCTTTCGGGCCTTTTAACGCCGATGGTTTTCCAGATAACGTGGGAGCCTTCCGGTGGGGCCATGGGGGCATTATACATGCGCGAAATGTACCTTTCGCGAAGAAAGAGAACGCTCCCACCCGCCCCCGGAAGCGCACTCCCTCAACAGCCAGGCGAAGGCCCGGGGGCCCTGGTCTTGGGCAGGGTTCAGGGC
>BBBN01000120.1 GCA_001311585.1 Thermus sp. JCM 17653 | reverse complement strand
CCAAGGCTCCCGTACCTCTTCCAAGAAGCGCCCCTGGCCGTAGGGGCCTTGGACCTGGGCGTAGCCGTAAAGGGCCAGGGAGGGGAGGAGGCGCCTTAGGGCCTCGAGGGCCAGGGGGGTGTCCCCCTGCCAGTTCTCCCCATCGGAGAAGTGGTAGAGGTAGCGGTTGTAGAAGGCCTCGGGGTAGGCCTTAAGGATCTCCTCGGCGAGAAGCAGGGCGCTGGAAAGCCTTGTCCCCCCGCCTTCCCGGGCCTTGAAGAACTCCTCCTCGGGCACCTCCCAGCCTCGGCGTCGTGGAGGAGGTAGCGCCTTTCCAGCCTGGGAAAGTGCCGCTTGATCCAGAGGGTGATCCAGAAGGAGAGGGTCTTGACGAGCCTCAGCTCCTCCTCCCGCATGCTCCCGGAAACGTCCAGGGCGAAGAGGACCACCGCCTGGGCGTGGGGGATGGGTTTGTGCCTGGGAGCCTTGTAGCGCAGGTCCTCCCGCTCGGGCACCAAGAGGGGGTCTTCCGGCCGGTACTCCCCGCTTTGCAGGGCCCTCTTGAGGCTTTCCTTGAGGGTGCGGCGCACGTGACGAAGGCCCCTGGGCCCTTTACGGGCGATGGTGGTGTGGCGGAAGGCCTCCTCCGTGACCTCCCCCTCTCCCTTGGGCTTGAGGCGGGGAAGCCTCAAGGCCTCCCCCACGAGGTCCAAGAACTCCTCCAGCTCCAGCTCGGCCACCGGCACGTGCCCCCCGGGGCCCAAGGCCTCCTCCCCGGGCCCCCCGAGGCCCAGCCCTTCCCCCAGGGGCTCCCCGTAGACGATCTTGGGAACCTCCAGCTGGGGCAGGGGGATGGAGACCACCCGCCCCTCCACCTGGCCGAAAAACTCCTCCCGGGTCAGGAACTCCCGGGCCCGCTTTTTCACCTCCCCCCGGACGATCTCCTTGAAGCGCAGCAGGTCCCGCTCGATGGGCCTCATTTTTCGCTCCGGGCGAAGAGGGAGGCGGCGAACTCCAAGACGCCGCTGGCGCAGTGCTCGCAGTAGCCGTGGTCGCGGATGAGCCGGGCCTTGACCACGTCGATCTTGGCCTGGGTCTCCGGGTCCACCACCCCCGAGACCAAGGCGGAAAGCCTAATGGTGTCCTTCTGGTCGTCAAAGAGCTTGAGCTCCAGGGCGCGGCGCAGGCGGTCGTTGTCCTTGTAGGTGAACTGCCTGCCCTCCAGGGCCAAAGCGCCGATGTAGTTCATGATCTCCCGGCGGAAGTCGTCCTTGCGGGACTCGGGGATCTCTATCCTCTCCTCAACGGAGCGCATGAGGCGCTCGTTGGGGGGCTCGGGCCCCGGTGTAGGGGTTTTTCACCTTCTCCCCCAGGACGTAGGCCTTCACGTGGTCAATGTAGTTGTGGAAGAGGCGGTTTAGGGCCTCCTCGTCCGCGGCGATGGCCCTTTGCACCTCGTTCTTGACGATCTCGGCGTACTCCGCCTTCACCTCCTGGAGGAGGGCCTTGTAGCGCTCCCGGGTCTTCTCGTCGGCGATGAGGGAGTGGTGCTTGAGGCCTTCCTCCAGCTCGTTCATCACCATGAAGGGGTTGATGCAGGGCTCCTCGCTGGTGACGAGGACGTTAGAGATCTTGTCCTGGATGTACCGGGGGCTTATCCCCTCGAGGCCTTCCCGCTTGGCCTCCCCCATGAGCTCCCGCACCGCCTCCTCCGTCCAGCCGGGGAGGAGTTTGCCGTCGTAGAGCTTGAGCTTCTGCATGAGGGTGAGGCCCGCCCGCTTCGGGGGTTCCAGCCGGGTGAGCACGGCCCAGGTGGCGGCCATCTCCAGGGTGTGGGGGGCGATGTGCTTCCCCCGCACCTTGGCGAAGTCCCGCCGGTAGATCCTCACCTCGTCGGAGACCCGGAGGATGTAGGGGACGTCAATCTTGATGGTGCGGTCCCGGAGGGCCTCCATGTACTCGTTGGCCTGGAGCTTGCGGTACTCGGGTTCGTTGGTGTTGTGGCAGACGATGCTCCCCACGCCGCAGACGAAGTTGTGGAGGCCCTCGCAAGCGATGTCGTAGACCCATTCGCCCCCGGCGGGGCGGCGGAAGAGGCGGTGGGTGTACCGCTTGTGCCGGCCTCCCGGCTTGCCCTCCCCGGAAACATAGCGGATCCGGTAGGCGGGGGCTTTTCCGGGCCTGGGGTAGAAGTAGACGCTGTAGTCGTGCCCCAGTAGGCTCAGGAGCACCCCCACCTGGGCGGCCAGCATGGGGGAAAGGGTCTTGAACTCCCCATAAAGCCGCCGGTAGGCCTCGGAGCCTTCTGTTGCTCTTTGCTCAGCCGCCGGGACCCGTCGGTCTTAAGGAGCTCTTCCCAAGCGTGTTGCAGGTAGGGGCGAGGAAGGGCGAAGAGAAAGTCGGGGAGGCGTTTTTGCGTTGCCCCCTTGCCGCAGTGATGCTCGGCCAAGACCCGGATAGCCTCGGCTCCCAGGTAGAGCCGCCAGGCGGAGTCTCGCTTGGAGCCCGAGTGGATGTAGCCCTTGGCGTCGGAGATCCGCTCGTAGGCGGCCTTGACCCGCTCCAGCTCCTCCCGGTTGGCCGAGGAGATGACGATGCCCCCGTTGCGGGCGTTGCCGTGCCCTTCGGTGGCGTACCAGATGAGGACGGTGAGGAGGGCTTTCAAGTCCTCCTCGTCCTGGGGCAGGTGGTAGCGGGCCTTTAGGGCGGTGGCGTGGCGGGGAAGGGCCAGCCGGGCATACCCTGGGGGGACGGGACGGGTGAACCGGCGGGCGGCGAGAGCCAGGGCGAGCTCCTCCTCCACGGCAAAGCCCGGTACACCCTCCGCCACGTCCACCATCCGGGGCGGAGGGACGAGAGGGGTGGGCAGGTGCCTTAGGCCCAGCATCTCCCGCCCCTCCTCGGGGTAGAAGACCTGCCCTTCCCGGTCGTAGAGCGAGTGGTTGGGGGTGGTTTCCACTACCCCCCACTTCTGGGCCGAGGTGAGGAGTTCCCCGTGGAAGGGATGGCGGTAGAGGCCCAAGACCTTGGTCCAGCGGACCTCCTTGCCTTCGGTGTCGTAGGCCAGCACCTCCAGACCCTCAGGGCCCTCGCCAAAGCGCCCGTAAAGCCCCTCCAGCGTGGTCCAGCCGAGCCTCCCCCGGTGCCGGTAGAGGATGGGGGTCCACCCTGCCACGCTGTGGCCTAGGATGATCTCGTCTATGTCCGTCTGGGCGAACTTCTTGGACTTGATCTTGTGCTCTTGGCTTGCGGTGAGGAGGTCGTAGAGGAAGGCCACGTCCAGCTTGAGGATCTCTATGAACTCCACCAGGCCCCGGTTGGCGATGTTGAGCTCCCCGTCAAAGTTGAAGGCCCGGGGGTCGGAGTCGGAGCCGTAGAGGGCCACCTTGCGGTAGTTGATGTCCCCGGTGAGCTCGGTGGCGTCCTGGTTCTTCTCGTCCTTGGGCTGGAAGGTGCCGATGCCCACGCGGTCCTTTTCCGAGAGCACCAGGCGCTTCACCACCACTTCCCCCTCCAGAACCGCCGCCAGGTCCCCCCCGTGCTTCTTTAGGGCCTCCCGCATCTGGAAGCGGCAGACCGGGCACAGGTCCCCCTCCACCTCCAGGGGGTAGGGGTAGTCCGGGTGGAGGCCCTCAGCTCGGCGAGGAAGTCCGCCCGGATCTCCGGGGGCAGGAGGTGAAGGGGCTCCTCGTGCATGGGGCAGGGAGGGGGCCTTCCTCCGTCTTCCAATAGAAGGTGAAAAGCCTTCCCTCCTCGGTGCGGCTGTAGCCTCGAGGCCCTTCTTCAGGAGGCGGGCGATGGTGCTCTTGGCCGAGCCCACGGGCCCGTGGAGGAGAAGGATGCGCCGCTCGGGGCCTAAGCGGTGGGCCGCCGCCTTAAGCGTGGCCACCAGGCGCATGAGGGGCTTGTCCAGGCCGAAGATGGCGTCCTTGCCCCCCTCAAAGGGGTCGTCAAAGAAGCGGTAGTGGAGGAGCTTTTCCTTGAAGAGGGTGTACTCCTCCACCCCGTGGGAAAGGACCATGTCGTAAACCCTTTGGAAGCTGGTCCTCAAGGGCCTCGGGTCCTCCTTGAGGAGGCGGAGGTAGTCGGCGAAGGAGCCTCCCAGCTAAGGGCCGGTAGGCCTCGAGGTCCTGAAGGCGGCGGATGCGCTCCAGCTCGTTCATGGAGACCCTCCTTCATAGGGTCCGGCGCCGCTTTGGATAGCTACAGGTTCATTATACCAGGGCTGGAGGGCGAAATGTGGCCTCGGCCCTGGCCGAGGGGGCGGAGGAGGGGCACCTTGAGGGGTTGGGCCCGCCCTAGCGCCCAAGCTGGTAAAAGCCCCGGGCGTTGTGGAGGAAGTGGGCCAGGACCCCAGGCAGAAGGCTTCCTGTGAGGAGGTAGGCCAGGCCCAGAAGAAGGCCCGCCGCCCCGGTGTAGAGGGTGTAGGCCAAGGCCCCCCTGGGGGCGGGGTGGAGGAGGGCGAAGAGGAGGGCCTGGAGGAGCACCGCCCAGGGGCCCAGCTTCAGGGCGAGGAGGCTTTGCAGGAAGCCCCGGAAGAAGACCTCCTCGGCCAGGCCCGAGAGGAAGGCCAGGAGGAGGAGAAAGGGAGGGCCTGCCCCCGCCCGGCGCAGGGCCAGGCCCAGCTCCTGGTGGAGGCGCTCCGCCTCCTGGAAGGACCGGGGGAAGAGGCGGCGAAAGAGGACCTCGAGGCCCGCCAAGCCCAGGAGGAGCCCAAGCCCCAGAAGGCTTTCCGCAAAGGGGTGCCTCCCCAGCATGGGAAAGCCCCCAAGGAGCATCCCCCCTCCCCCCAGGAGGAGGAGCCCCCCCTGCAGGAGAAGGAGGAAGCGGAAAGGCCCGGGCACTACTCCTGCCCTAGGGAGAAGCCCTGGTCCAGGAGCTTTCTGGGGTAGGCCCGGAAGGCCAGGAGGGTTTCCGTGCGCTCCACCCCTTCCAGGCCCAGGATCCCTTGGGTTACAGCCTCGTCCAGCTCCTCGAGGTCCTTGAGCCGGAGGAGGGCCACTAGGTCATAGGGCCCGGTAACGGAGTAAACTTCCGCCACCTGAGGCAGCTCGGCGATGGCTTCCCCCAAGGGGGCGATGCGGTCGCCACGGGCGCGGATGAGGACGAAGGCGGTGATCATCCCTCCATCATAAGGGCCTTCACGAAGCGAGGCGGCTCATCTCCCCTCCCGAGAGGTAGGCCAGGGGCTCTCCCCGCCGAATAGGCGCTTGAGGGCTTCCTCGGGGGTGAAGCCCTGGGCCCGGAGCCTCTGGGCCTCCTCCCGCTTGGCTTCCAGGAAGTCCCGCTTGGCTTGGAGGGCCTTTAAGGGAGCCTCCACGGGCCCGGCGTGGGCGCAGTAGAAGGCCCGCGGCCTGAGGGCGAGCACCCTCCGGAGGCTTTCCAGGAGGGCGGGGAGGTCAAACCCTGGGGTGGCCAGGCTGGCCTTCACCCCCAGGAAGAGGTCCCCCCCGAAGAGGAGGCCGGCCTCGGGGTCGTAGAGGGCCACGTGGTCGG
>BBBN01000119.1 GCA_001311585.1 Thermus sp. JCM 17653 | reverse complement strand
TGCGCCTCCCCGTCCGCCTTGGCGTGCCGGGGGCGGGGCACCCGCAAGGCGAGCCCCATCTCGTGCAGAAGCCGGTAGATGGGGTAGAAGGAGAGCTTCTTCCCCAGCTCCCGCTCCACCCAGTCCCTGAGCTTGGGCCCCGTCCACAGGCCCCCGTCGGGAGGAGGGGCCTGCAGGGCATCCAGCACCTTCCTCTGCTCTTCTGGGGTCAGCTTGGGCTTCTGTCCCAGGTTCTCGTGCCGCTTGTCCTTCAGGGCTTCGGGGCCTTCCAGGTTGTACCGCCGCACCGTCTCCTGGACCCAGCGGGGGGTGTTCAGGGTGATCCTGGCGATCTCCTTGGCGGTGAGGCCACGCTTGGCGTGGTAGACGGCCAGGAAGCGATGCTTCTCTATCGGATCCTTGGCCTTCTTGACCCTCCGCCACAGCTCGTTCAGGGTCAGGTGGTCGGCTACGGTCAAGGACGAATGGCACAACAAGAAAGGGTATGACCCCTCCATCACCTTCGGAACCCAGGAGTTCCTCCTCCGCTGGGGGAGGTTGGCGGGGGCTGAGGCCTACTACGCCGAGCTCTGGCGCCTCGGCGAGGGGGACCGGCCCGAGACCCCCTACCCCTTGTTCATCACCTGGGCCTCAGAGATTCGGCTTCAGGTTACTACCCTTCCTCCGGGCCGCTACCGTGCCCGGGTCTTCGCCCTGAGCGCCATCCCCGCGACTTCGCCCGCCTCGCATACCGGCTCTCCTTTCAACGTCTTCTCCACCTGGACGCCCGTGGCCTCGTGGGGAACGTCCTAGACGCCGGGGAGGGGAGAGGGCCTACTCCACCTCCAGGGTGAAGGGGACGTAGCGGGTGAAGTCGTCGTTGCTCACCTCAAAGCGCAAGCGGTAGACCCCCGGGGAGGCGGAGGGGGCCACCTCCACGGCGAGGTCCAGCCGCGCTTCCCCCTCCGCCCGGAAGGGGAGGCAGCTTTCCCCCCAGCCGATCTCCGGGGGAGGGGGGTTGCCTCGGTCGTCCCGGAGGCACACGACGCCCCCGAAGGGGATGGAGGGGTAGTCGGAGACCACTCGGAGGGTGAAGAGGGCGCTTTCCCCACGCTTGACCCTCTGGTAGGTAGGCTCGAGGTAGACCTGGAACGAAGGGTCCGTGGCGCCTCCCCCGCAGGTCCAGCAGAGGTTCAGTTGCCCCCCGCACCCCGCGAGGAGGAAGAGGGTCAGGGCAACCACCTTGGGGCCGAGGCGCCACCGACGCATTCCCTTGCCTTTTATTTTAGGGCCAACCTCGAGGCCCCCTTAATCCTTGGGCTCTTAGGGGGGCAGGGTTTTCGTCCCGAGCCTTCGGCCCTGGCCTCCGGGGTGAGGCGCGCCTGCACCCTGGATGCTCGCTTTCCCCGGGGAATCCCGAGGCCCTGGAAAGGGCCTTGCTCCGCCATGCCGAGGAGGCGGAGAGGGAGCGCGCCCGCCTCCCCCTCACCCGGACGCCCTCCCCGTCGCCCCATAAGCCCGGCAGGCTTCGGCCACCGTCCTGTGGCCGGAAGGGGCCTTCAGGGTCAGCCCTGACGCTCTTCGCCTTTCCCGTTGCCGATTACTCACGCGTCTTGTTACCCCTTTGGACTCCGCTCCTCAGCCCTCTCTTAGGGTGGTCCAGATTTGGGGTAGCCCTTCAGTCGCCCTTTTGTATGCTGAGGAGAGGGGCTAAGGTGGACGGTCAAAAGGCCTTCGGGGAGGTCCTTCTGGGACTCATTGCCCTTTACTTCGCCCTTCAGGGACGTGATGGGCCCCCGGCTCCTCCTTCCTCCTCTCCCCAAGGAGAGGCCTCCCCCACCTGCCAGGCCCGGGTGTGGGCCGCCACCTTGGGCTACCAGGAGGCGCGGCTCCAGCTTGAAGGGCAGGCCTCCCTCATCCGCCTGGCGTGGCCCCAAGGGGGCCTCGAGGTGGAAACCCCCAAGGTGTGCTCGGCGGGGGAGTGCCGGGTGCCCATCCCCCGGAGTGAGGCCCGTGGAGGTGAGGGTGGACGCGTGCCCCCCTATCCGCCTGGGGGAGTGAGGGCTTGGGGTCAGTCCCTCCCTTCCAGGGAAGGCACCCTTACCACGGTCAGGCCCTCCTTCTTGGCCGCCCGGTAGAGGGTTCGGTCAAAGGTGAGAAGGGCGGTGTCGGGGTAGAGCCATGGAGGAAGAGGGCCCCTTCCCGATGGACGGCATCCGCCCCCTTGAGGGGTGCCTTTCGCATAGGCGGGCCGCCCTCATGTGCTTCCAGGGTGGGGGTGAGGACTTCCAGGTGCTCCCAAAGCTCGTAGAGTTCCCGGAGGGCCTTGCGGTAAAGGGGGCGGGTGAGCCTGCCGTCCCTCTGCATGGCGTGGAGGACCCCCACCGCTTCCGGGAGGGCGAAGGCGCTTGCCGCGTGGGCTTGAGCCTGGGAGAAGACTTCTCGGGCCAGGTCAGAAAGGTCCTCCCGGAGGAGGACCTTGAGGAGGCCGCGGGTTTCTAAGAAGAGCCTCAACGCTTTTGCTCCTGGAGGTAGGCGGGGCCTCACGGGCTGTCGGCGGGGACCTGCGCACCAGTGGGCGCTTGGGTTGACCAGTTGTGCCCCCGGATCATTCCCCTTGACTCTTCGTCCAGCTCCACTTCGGCGGAGGCGCGCGGTCGTCCCCTGAGGGCGGGGCGTCTTACCCTTCCTCCCCCCACCCCGGCACCGCCAGGCTCTTCATCCCCGTCCAGTAGGCCACCTTCTCCCTGGGGTGGCCTTCTTTGAGGAAGCGGCGGATGGCCCGCCACCTTAGGGCGAGGACCAGGTCCCCCCGCTGCTTGTCCTGGGGCTTGAGCCCGGCGAAGCGGGCGAACTCCTTGAGGACCACTTGGCCTCCAGGAGGCCAAGGGGCTTCCCGCGGTACTTTCCTGGGGCGGGCTTGAGGAGGAGGTGGGGGTAGGGGAGGGGCTGGTGGGAGGCGAGGAAGTCCCGCTGGGGAAGCCAGTCCCAGAGGACCTCCCGGGCGAAGGGGGAGAGGGGGACCTCCCGGAGCCTGGTCCCCCGGACCAGGAGCTCTTCTCCCGCAGATCCTCCTTCCAGAGCTCCACCGCCTCCTTTACCGTGAGGCCCACCTCCCCCAGGAGGACGAGGAGGACCCGAAGGAGGGGGCGCCAGTAGGCCAGGGGATAGGCCTCGGCCTTCTCCAGGAGGTCCTGGTAGACCTCCTCGGGCATGGCCCGGGAGGGGGCCACCACGGGGAGCTCCTGCCGCGAGGGGAAGACCACGTGGGGAGGCATGGGGTGCCCCGCCCAGTCCAGGAAGGGGAAGAGATGCCTCAGCCCCGCCCGGGCCCGCTCCACGGTGCCCCAGGCGAGGGGCCCCCGCTCTCCCCCGGGAAAGCCCTTCTCCTTGACCTCCAGAAGGAAGGCCTTGAGGTCGGAGGCCTCCAGATGGGGCCAGCGCCTTCCCTTCAAGGAGAGCCAGCGCACCCAGTAGCCCAGGTACAGGGGCCCTCCCCGGTCAGGCTTCTTGCGGTGCCGGACCAGGTAGGCCCAGTAGGCCTCCTTCAGGACCCTTCGTCCCAGCGGGCCAAAGCCTCGCCCACCACCCGCTTGCGTTCCTCCGGGTGGTCCCAAATCTCCAGCCCAAGCCCCTCACTCATCCTCTCCACCATTTTACCTGCTCCACCCCCCCCAACCGCCACCTCCCCGCACCTTCACTCCTCCCCCGCTCTTCCCGCTAACCTTTTTCCCGTCTCCAACGCCCTTCCCGTCCAGGCCCCTTCTCCCCTAGGGTCTAAGTGGGCGGGGGTGGGGGAGGGGGAGGCGAGGAAATAAGGGGAGCGGGCTTTGAGGAGAGCAAAGTCAGGGCACCACCACCCTGATCCCCCTCGAGGGGCGTAGACTGGCTTCACCAAAGAAGGCCGATCATGAAGGAAAGGCTTCCCAACCATGGAAGGTGTAGAGGATGCTGCGCACGCAGCTCCTTCCTTTCACAACTTTTTCAAGAGGGGCTGCTATCCTCCGAGACTATGAGAAGCCCCTCCCGTTTCCTGGGAGTTTCTTTCGCGCTCCTCCTTTTCGCCTGCCTCGCAGGGAGGGGGGCCCCCTTAGCCACCGGCTCCCAGGTTGAGGCCTACCGCCTCGAGGCCGGTGTCCCGTCCCCTCTCCCGCCCCAGGCTGGGGAACTCCCGCCCTTACCCTTGGGGCGCTCGGGTACAGGACCGGGGTGGAGCTCACGGGCTCCCAGGGCGAGGCCACCCTCTACCTTCCGGTGAACCCAGGGCTCGAGCCCCAAGCCCTGGAGCTCAAGCTGGCCTTTCCCGCCGGGCTCCCTCAGGGATACCTGGACGTCCTCTCGGAGGGCTATCCGTTTTTCCACGCCACCCTGCCCGCAGAAACCCTCCGGATCCCGCTAAAGCCTAAAGGTCCGTAACGGTCTCCTGACCCTGGGACTACGCGCCCGCTTCCCGGCTAGAGATCTTTGCGCCGCCCAGGAGCTCTTCCGCGTCCACGTTCTTCCCGAAAGCCGCCTCCTCCTCACCGGGCGCCCCACGCCCCCTGAAACCCTGGCCGCCTTCCTGCCGCCCCATCTAGAGCGGGTGGTTGTCCACCTGCCCGACCCTCCACCCGCGGAAGCGGCCCAAGCCGTCCTCTGGCTCGCGGGGTTTCTCGCGCGCACCTACCCGGGGCGGGTGCCGGAACTCCACCTCGAGGCCCTCCCCGAGGTTCGCCTCGAGCCCCACCCCTTTGTCCGCCACGTGGCGTGGCGGAAGGGGACCGGGGCGAGGCTTGAAGGGTTTGTCCTCCTTCTCGGGGATCTTCGGGAGGCCGCCCGGCTCTTCCTGGCCGAGCCCGGCCTTCCGAAGGCCCCCTTCCCCGCCGAAGCCACCGAGGCCCTCTCCCTGAAGGCGCCCGAGGAGCTCGGGCCCAGGGTAAGCCTGGCCCAGCTCGGCTACGGTCCCAAGCGGGTGGAGGGTTACGGGCTTCTGAGCGCCTCCTACGCGTTCGCCCTGGCCGACTTCGGGCCGAGGCGCCACCCCGTGGGCCTCCGCCTCCGGGCGGTGCACAGCCCCACGGTTCCGGAAAGGGGCTACGTGGAGCTCCTCCTGAACGGGGTAGCCTTCCACTCCCAGCCCTTGGAAGGAACCCTTTTGGACCTCTACGCCCCCGTGCCCCCTCGTCTCTTGGAGCGCAACAACACTCTGGAGGTGCGCTTCCGCTACGCTCCCCCCGAGGGCCAGTGCACCTATGGCGCCCTTCCCTTCACCGCGACCCTGGACCCAGCCTCCTACGTGGTCCTCGCGGGAGGCGAGGTTCTTTCGGGCCTGGACGCCTTCCCCCAGGCCTTCCTGCCCAAGTTCTGGGTTTACCTTGAGCCTTTGGACCGCTTCAAACTCCAGCTCGCGGCCCGGCTCGTCCAGGCCCTCCAGGAGACGACCCGAACCCCTCTCCTTCCCGAGGTGACCCCCTCCCCGGACCGCACGCCCCTCCTGGCCGTGGGCGGGCCGGCCCTGCCCCAGG
>BBBN01000118.1 GCA_001311585.1 Thermus sp. JCM 17653 | reverse complement strand
ACGGACTGGGACGGGGGGTTCGGCCTCGAGGCCACTCCCCAAGGCCTGGACCGGCACCGGGACCTCCGCGCCTAGGGGACGAGGGGTTTTTGGGCGGGAACTGGCTACGCTGGCTCCTGGCTGGTTCTAGGGGGACCACGGCCAGGGTGCAGCGGCTCGCGGCCACGAGGCGCCCCTCCTCGTCGTAGACCTTCACCTCCCAGACCTGGGTGGTGCGGCCCACGTGGAGGGGCCGGCCCACGGCCCGGATCGTCCCTTCCCGCTTCTTGCGGAGGTGGTTGCAGTTGATCTCCAGCCCGAAGGCGGCGTGCCCCGGGGGCAGTTCAGAAACCCCCCCACGCTCGCCACGCTCTCCGCCAGGGCCACCGTGGCCCCCCCGTGGAGGAAGCCGAAGGGCTGGTGGACCTTGGGCGTGACCATAAGTTCCGCCACCACCTCGTCCTTCTCCGCCTTGAGGTAGCGGACCCCCAGGGTCCGGTCCAGGGTTTCCCGCTCCAGGAAGGCCTTGACCTCCATGCCCTGGAGTATAAAGGGGCCGTGGGCGAGATCCGGCTCTTTCCCGGCCTCCTCGCCCCCCCGGCGGGGCTGGACTTCCTCTTGGACCTCCCCTCGGAGGAGGGGCTCCACCTCGTGGCCTTCGCCGAGGGGGCCTTGGACGCGCTGAAGGTGGCCTTCCGGGAGGGGGCGAGAAGCCTCGTCCTCCTCTCCCCGGTCCTCTTCCGGGACGCGCTGCTTTCGGCGCGGCTTGGCGCCTTGCGCTTCGGCCTGGAGCAGGGCGGGGTGGAGGGGTTTGCCCGGGTGGGCCGGGCCCTCTTCTTCGGGGCCTTGAGCGTGGGGAGCGAGGAGATCTATGAGGCCTGGAGGGAGGGCCTGGGGGAGGCGGGGCTTTGGCGGTGGCTTGCGCGCCTCGAGGCCCTGGCCGACGAAAGGCGCTGGCTTAGGGGCACCGAGGCCCGGGTCCTCGTGGTCCAGGGGGCCTTGGACGCCTTCACCCCGCCCCTTCACGGGGCCAAGGTGGCGGACTTCGCCAAGGGGGAGGCCCTCCGCTTCGTGGTGGACGAGGCCGGGCACCTGGTGCCCTGGGAGGCCCAGGAGGAGGTCCGGGACCTGGTGGCGGACTTCCTCCTGGGGGAGGGGTTCCGCCCCTTGCCGGGAGGGCTCGCCCTATGAGCGCACGGGCTACCTCCACCTCTACGGCCTGAACCTGGTCTTCGACCGGGTGGGGCGAGGCCCGGTGGTGGTCCTCCTGGCGGAGGAGGCCTCCCGTTGGCCTGAGGACCTCCCTGGGGGGTACACTTTTTACCTCCTGGACCTCCCCGGCTTTGGCCGTACCGGAGGGCCTTCCCTGGCCCCGGAGGAGGTGGCCGAGTACGTGGCGGGCTTTTTGGTGATGCTGAACCTGGGCTCGCCACCCCTCCTGGTGCGGGGGGGTGGGGGAGGCGGTGGGGGCGGTTTTGGCGGAGAGGGGGTATGAGGTCTTTTTGGCAGAGGATTTAAAGGCGGCGTTGCAGAGAGCCTTAGGGTTATGATAGGATACGCCCGGGAGGTGCGCGGTATGAGAAAAACCCTAATTCTTCTGGTGGCGGCCATGGGTTTGGCCTCGGCGCAGGTATCCCTGGATACCCTAAAGCCCTCCTTGGCGGTGGTGGGCGGCACCCAGGGGTTTGGGCTGGAGGCTTCCTGGCACTGCCTCCTTTTCCAGCCCCCGGTGGGGGAGGTGCGGCCGGCCTTGGACCTGGCCTACGACGTGAACGGCAACGTGAACGGAGCCTTCCTCTTCCGTTACCTTTACCCGGTGGCCGAGGGGCTTAGGGCGGGGGCCGGGCTGGGGGTGGTCGTTCCCGGGTTTAACTTTGGCAACCTGGCCCTCTACTTCCGGGCGGACGCCGAATACGATCTGGCCTCCTCCTGAATGTCCCGGCGTTCGTAGGCGGGGACTTGGGCCTTGCGGGGGGCAAGCTGGCGGCCCAGCTGAAGCTGGGGTTCCGTTTCTAGGGAAGCTAGGAGGGAGGATGGACAGCATCCTCCCTCTTTATTTGCACTCCATTTCCTTGGCTTCCCGGGGCCCCCATGCTGGTTTGGGCCAGCATGGGGGGTATCACTCCCCTTCCTCGCCCTCGAGGGCGTCCACCTCCTTTTTCATTACCTCCCTCAGGAGGCTCGTGGCGTAGCTCCCCTTGGGCAGGAAGAAGCTCAGCCAAAGCCCCTCCGGGGCCTCCTCCACCTTCCACTCCGAGAGGGGGACCCGGATGGGCCTCCGGGCACCCCGCCTCGCCCGGAAGTCTTCCCGCTTGAGGCCGTAGCGGGCGAGGACCTCGTCCTCCATGGCCCTCGCCTCCCCTTGGGCCTCGGGGTACTTCTTGCCGAAGAGGGGGCCCGTGGCGCTGATCTCCAGCCTCAGGGCGCGCTCCGCTTCCTCCGGGCGTTCCACCAGGAACTCCCCTCCGTGGCGTGCTTTTTGGCCCAGTCCCCGGGAACCACCCGGTCGTAAAGGCCCCGCGCCATCCTCAGGGCCACCCAGTCGTTGAAGAGGAGGCTCTGGAGCTTCCGATGAGGAAGCGCTTGAGCCAGGGGCTTCCCCGACCCTTCCCCTCCTTCACCAGCTTGTAGCCCCTGACCGGGTTTAACCCCCCAAGGCCGAAGCGCTGGGGGCCGTAGTAGTTGGGGACACCCCTCTCCGCAAGGCGCCTGAGGACCGCCTCCGCCTCGGGGAGGCCCCCCTTGGGGCTACGGATGAGGACGCGGAAGCGGTTCCCCTTGAGGTGCCCCGTCCTGAGCTTGTGGGTGTGGAGGTCGGCGGCAAGGAGCCGCACGCCCCGTAGGTTCTCCAAAAGGCAGAGGGCGTCCTCGTATTTCCTCGGGATGGAGAACCACTGGCGGGTTTTGGCGTGCTTGTCCTTGAGACCCGCCACCCCGATCTCCTTTTCGGGCACCCCCACCTCGTCCCGCAGGAACTCCAAGACCTCCCGGGTGGTGCGGCCCTCCTTCTCCAGGAGGAGGTAGAGGTGCTCCCCCTCCCCCGTGGAAGGTAGGCGGGCACCTCCTCCACCTGGAAGTCCTCGGGCTTCGCCCGGATCTCCCCCCCCACCCCGGGGAGGTCCCCCGTGAGGAAGGGGTAGCGCTCGGGCCGGTAAACGAGGTCCATCCCCCTATTCTCCCCTAAGGGAGGGCCTCAAGCCAAGACTCCAGGACGCCGAAGCCGTAGCGGAAGAAGGCTCGGAGCCAAGCTCCACCCCGGCCTCCGCCAGGATCTCCTTGGGGCTAGCGCTCTCCCCGGCCTCCAAAATCCGCAGGTACTTGGGCACGAAGGCCTTTCCCTCCTCCCGGTACTTGCCGTAGAGGGCGAGGACCACCAAATAGCCCAGGGCGTAGCTATAGGTGTAGAAGCGGTAGTGGACGAAGTGGGGGATGCCCGCCCAGGCCGCCTGGTCCAGCTCCGTCCAGGCCACCGCCTCCCCGTAGAGCCTCGCCTGTTCCTCCTGCCAGATCCGGTGGAAGTCCTCCGGGGAGAGGGCGGCTTCTTTCCGGGCCTCGAGGCTTCTTCGCTCAAAGAAGGTGTACATCACCTGGCGGAAGAGGGTGCCGATGGCGTCCTCCACCCTTTCCGCCAGGAGGAGGGTCCTTTCCTCCCCGGAAAGCCTCTCCAGGAGGAGGTCGTCCAGGAGGATCTCGGCGAAGACGCTGGCGGTCTCGGCCAGGGGGGTGGAGGCCCCGAAGTTGAGGAGGCGCTGCTTGCGGGCCAGGTAGAAGTGCACCCCGTGCCCGAGCTCGTGGGCCAAGGTGTGGGCGCTATCCAGGTCGTCCGTGTGGTTGAGGAGGACGTAGGGGTGGGTGGAGGGAAGCCCCCCTGAGCAGAAGGCCCCGCCCCTTTTGCCGGGCCTCGGGTAGACGTCTATCCAGCGCCCTTCAAAGAACTCCCCGGCGATCCTCGCAACCTCGGGGGAAAAGCGGCGGAAGGCCTCCAGCACCAGGGCCTTGGCCTCCGCAAAGGGCACCTTGGGCTTCTTTCCCAAAGGTGCCAGCAGGTCTTCGCTTGGGGTCTTCTCCCGGCCGAGCCTTCCCGCCTTCCAGCGGTAGTAGCGCTCCACCAGGGGATAGAAGCCTTCCGTGGCCGAGAGGAGGGCCTCGATGTCCCGCACCTCCACCTCGTCCCGGAGGGCCACGGGCTCCAAGGGGTGGCGGTAGCCCCTAAGGCGAAGCTCTTGTAGATAATCCAGGTAAACCGCGTTGAAGACGGCGCTCAAGGTGGGGGCCTCGGCGAGGAGCTTCCCGTAAAGGGCCCGGTGGGCCTCCCGGCGCACCTCGGGGTTGGGGTCGCGGCGGAGGGCCCGGACCTCCATCTCCGTGAGCTCCTTTTCCCCCACCCGGAAGCGGAAGCGGCCCGTGTACTCCGTGTAGAACTGGCTCCAGGCGCTCCTTCCCACCAGGGCCTTGAGGTTCAAAAGCTCTTCCTCCCTCTCCGAGAGGGTGTGGGGGGCGTAGGCCCTTTGCCTTTGCAGGAAGTGGCGGAGGTCGGATAGCCCCGGGTGGCCCAGGAGCTTCTGGAAGGCCTCCTCGGGGAGCTTCCTCAGGGCCACCTCCAGGGGCACGAGGCGGTTTTTGACCTCGGTGAACCGGCTCCGCACCCGGTCCAGGAGGGCCTTGGCCTCGGGGTCTTGGGTGCGGGTGGCGAAGTAGAGGCTCGCGTAGTTCAAGGGCTTGTAGGCCAGCTCCAGGGCCTTCTCGTAGCGGCTTAGGAGCTCCTGGGCCTGGGCTGGGTCCAGAAGCCCCTGGGGGTCTAGGCCCTGCGCCAGGGCGAGGGCGGCCTCGAGGTCCTGGAAGATCCCAGAATCCTTGGGGCCCGAATAGAGGTCGGAGAGGTCCCACTCCACGCCCCCACTATACCCAGGCGGTATCCTGGGGGGCGTGGCCGCGCTCGTCATCTACAAAGGCAAGCCTGCCCTGGCCGAGGAGAAGGGAGGCCGCCTGGAGCTGGAGCTTCCCGGGGGCGAGAGGCAGAGGGTGCGTCCCAAGGACGTCCTCTTCCTCCACCCGGGGCCCGCCTCCTTGGACCTAAAGGTGCTCGAGGGGGAGGAGGAGGCCGCCTGGGAACTCCTGGAGGGGCAGACGGTGAGCCTTAGGGAGCTCGCCGAGCTGGTCTACGGGGCCTACACCCCGGAGGCCGCCCTGGGCGCCTACCTCCTCGCCCAGAAGGGGGAGCGCTTCGTCCTCGAGGGGGAAGGGGTCCGGGCCCGCACCCGGGCGGAGCTTCAGGCCCTAAAGGCGGCGGAAAGGAAGCGGGCGGAGCGGGAAAAGGCCTTCCAGGAGCTCTAGAGCGCCTGAAGGGGGGAAGGCCCGCCCCCGAGGACCGCCCCCTCCTCGCCGAGGTGGAGGCCTGGCCCGGGGGGAGAGGAGGGAAAGCCCCGTCCTAAAGGCCCTAAGCCTCCCGAAACCCCCGAGGCCGGCCACGACCCTTTCTACCTCCGCCCTGGCCTTTTGGCCAAAG
>BBBN01000117.1 GCA_001311585.1 Thermus sp. JCM 17653 | reverse complement strand
CTTCCACCGGGGGGACGTCCGGGAAGCGGCGGGGCTTGGCGCCTTTGACCTGGTGGTCCTGGACCCCCCTCGAGGGGGCCTCGCCCCCGAGGTCCGGGCCTACCTCAAGGAAAGCCGCCCCCGCGAGATCCTCTACGTGGCCTGCGACCCCACCACCTGGGCCCGGGACGTGGGGGAGCTGGTGCGGGAGGGCTACCGCCTGGCCTTCGCTAGGCCCTACGACTTCTTCCCCTTTACCCACCACGTGGAGGTCCTCTCCCTCCTCCGCCTAGGGGAAGGGTAGGCCGGAGAAAAAGGGCCTGGGGTCCACCGGCACCCCGAAGAGGCGCACCTCCAGGTGCAGGTGCCCCGTGGAAAGCCCCGTGCTGCCCAGAAGCCCCACCACCTGCCCCGCCTTCACCCGCTCCCCCGGGCGCACCCTCCGCTCCTTCAGGTGCCAGTACCCCGTGCAAAGCCCCGCTCCGTGGGCCACCACCACCGCCTCTCCCCGCACCTTGAGCCTTTCCGAGAGGACCACCACCCCTCCCGCCACCGCCTTCACGGGGGTGCCCGGGGAGGCGGCGTAGTCCAAGCCTTCGTGGTAAGAGGTGAAGAGGGCGCCGTACCGCTCCTCACGCCGAAGGGCTGGTGATCCGCCCCGAGAGGGGGGGCCTGAAGACCAGGCCCCAGGGCCCAGGGCCCTCCCTGGGGCAGGCGGCCACCACCTTCTCCCGCTCGGCCTCGAGGGCGGGATCGCGCAGGAGCGATTCCAGGTTAGGGGACAGGTCCAGGGCCTCCTGGCCGTACCCTCCGGGGGCAACCGGCAAGGGCCAAACCGCCTCCTGCCCTGGCAAAAGGAGACGCAAAGGGGCCTCCTTGGCTTCCGCCAAGGCGTTCACCGGTACCAGGCCGAGGAGGCCCCCTTTCCCCGGGAAAAGGGGAACCCGCACCCCCAGAAACTCCACCTCCCCCTCCCGGTACCCCTCCACCCGGAGGGCAAAGGCCTGGCCCTGCACCGGGGGCGAGAGGAGGATTCGCCCTTGGGGAAGAGCCCTCTCTAGGAGGGAGCGGATCCGTAGCCGCTGTCCCACCCGGATGCGGTTCGGGTCCTCCAGGCCGTTGAGCCGGGCGAGGGCTTCCACCGTGGTGCCGTAGCGCCGGGCGATGGCGAAGAGGGTCTCCCCGGGAGCCACCACGTGGACCTGGGCCCAGGCGGAGGCCAGGAGGAGAAGCAGAGCCCAGAGGCGGCCCATGGGCTTATCCTATGGGGAAAGGAGCCCCTATGGTCCTCATCCTGAACGGACCCAACCTGAACCTCCTGGGCGAGCGGGAACCCGAGGTTTACGGCCGCACCACCTTGGAGGAGCTAGAGGCCCTCTGCGAGGCCTGGGGAGCGGAGCTCGGCCTTGGGGTGGTCTTCCGCCAGACGAACTACGAAGGCCAACTCATAGAGTGGGTGCAGCAGGCCCACAAGGAGGGGTTTTGGGCCGTGGTTTTAAACCCTGGGGCCCTCACCCACTATTCCTACGCCCTCCTGGACGCCATCCGCGCCCAGCCCCTCCCCGTGGTGGAGGTCCACCTCACCAACCTCCACGCCCGGGAGCCCTTCCGCCGCCACTCCGTCACCGCCCCGGCCTGCCAGGGAATCGTCTCCGGCTTCGGGCCCCTCTCCTACAAGCTGGCCCTGGTGTACCTGGCGGAAACCTTGGAGGTAGGGGGCTAAGGCGTTGGCGGCGCCTTTGGGCCTCGAGGCAGAATCTTGAAGATTCTCCCGTTATTACCCCAGGGGCGGGAAAGAAAGCCCCGTGCTATAATGAAAGTCGGCGTCTAAACGCTCTTAGGAGCGCTATGGCCCAGGTACTGCCGGTAGAGATCACCGAGGAACTCAAGCAGAGCTTCATCAACTACGCCATGTCCGTCATCGTGGACCGGGCCTTGCCCGACGTGCGGGACGGGCTCAAGCCGGTCCAGCGGCGCATCCTCTTCGGGGCCTACCAGGAAGGGGTCCTGCCGGGGCGCAAGCACGTGAAAAGCGCCAAGATCGTGGGCGAGGTCATGGGCAAGTACCACCCCCACGGGGACGCCGCCATTTACGAGGCCCTGGTGCGCCTCGCCCAGCCCTGGAACCTCCGCTACCCCCTCGTGGACGGCCAGGGGAACTTCGGCTCCATAGACGGCGACCCTCCCGCCGCCCAGCGCTACACCGAGGCGAGGCTTTCCTCCCTCGGAGCGGAGATGCTCCTGGACATAGACAAGGAGACGGTGGACTTCCGCCCCAACTACGATGGCTCCTTGAAGGAGCCCGAGGTCCTGCCCTCCGCCATACCCAACCTCCTGGTAAACGGGGCGAGCGGCATCGCCGTGGGCATGGCCACCAGCCTCCCGCCCCACAACCTCTCCGAGGTGGTGGACGCCCTGGTGGCCATGATCGAGAACCCCGCCATCACCCTCGAGGAGGTCATGCGTTACCTCCCCGGCCCCGACTTCCCCACCGGGGGGAAGCTCTCCCGGAAGGGCATCCAAGAGGCCTACGCCACGGGCCGGGGAAGCCTCAAGGTGCGGGCCAAGGTGCGGGTGGAGGAGAAGGGCCAGCGGCCCGTCCTGGTGGTGACGGAGATCCCCTACCAGGTGAACAAGGCGAGCCTCATCGCCCAGATCGCCGCCCTGGTCAAGGCCAAGAAGCTGGAGGACATCGTGGCCCTCCGGGACGAGTCCGACCGGCAGGGCCTGAGGGTGGTCGTGGAGCTCAAGCGGGGCGCCAACCCCCAGGTGGTCCTGAACCAGCTCTACAAGCACACCGCCCTCCAGACCTCCTTCACGGTGAACCTCCTGGCCATCGTGGACGGGGAGCCCAAGGTCCTCTCCCTCCTGGACCTCATGCGCCACTACCTGGACCACCGCAAGGAGGTGGTGCGCCGCCGGAGCCTCTTTGAGCTCAGGAAGGCGGAGGAAAGGGCCCACGTCCTCGAGGGCCTCCTCATCGCCCTGGACCACATCGACGAGGTCATCGCCCTGATCCGCGGCTCCGAGGACGCCCCCAAGGCCCGGCTGGCCCTCATGGAGCGCTTCGCCCTCTCCGAGACCCAGGCCCAGGCCATCCTGGACATGCGCCTCCAGCGCCTCGTGGCCTTGGAGCGGGAAAAGCTCTTGGAGGAGTACCGCGGCCTGATGGAGGAGATCGCCCGCCTGAAGGCCATCCTCGAGGACGAATCCCGCCTCCTCGCCGAGGTCAAGGCCGACCTCCTCCGGGTCAAGGAGAAGTACGGGGACGCGCGTCGCACCCACATCACCGAGTTTGAGGAGAACTTCACCCCCGAGGACCTGATCGAGGACGAGCCCATGGTCATCACCCTCACCGCCCAGGGCTTCCTCAAGCGCCTCCCCCTGGAGGGCTACCGGGCCCAGGGCCGGGGGGGCAAGGGCCTCATCGCCGGCAAGACCAAGGAGGAGGACGAGGCCACCCAGGTCTTCGTGGCCGACGCCCACGACGACCTCCTCCTCTTCACCAATCGGGGCCGGGTCTACCGCCTGAAGGTCTACGAGCTTCCCGAGATGGGCCGCCAGGCCCGGGGGGTGCACGTGAAAAGCCTCCTGCCCCTCTCCGAGGAAGAAGAGGTGGCGGCCCTCCTCTCCGTGCGGGGCCTGGACCAAGAGAGGTACCTGGTCTTCGCCACCGAGCGGGGCCTCGTCAAGCGCACCGCCCTCAAGGAGTACCAGAACCTGGGCCAGGCGGGCCTCATCGCCATAAGGCTCCAGGAAGGGGACCGCCTGGTGGGGGTGGCCTTCTCCGACCCCGAGGACGAGGCCATCCTGGCCACGGAGGAAGGGCAGGCCATCCGCTTCCCCCTGGAGGAGGTGCGGGCCACGGGGCGGGACAGCCAGGGAGTAACCGGAATCCGATTCAAAAAAACCCCGCGACCGGGTGGTCTCCCTGGTCACGGTGAAGCCCGGGGAGATGGTGGACCTCCTCTCCGTGAGCACCCGCGGCTACGGCAAGCGCACCCCCCTCGCCGAGTACCCCCTGCAGGGCCGGGGCGGGGTGGGGGTCATCACCTACGCCGTCTCCGCCAAGGTGGGGAAGCTTGCCGCCCTCCTCAAGGTACGGGGCACGGAGGACCTCCTGGTCCTTTCCAAGAAGGGGCTCGCCATCCGCACCCCCGTGGCGGAGATCCGCCAGTACTCCCGGGCCACCGCCGGGGTGAAGGTGATGAACCTCCCCGAGGAGGACGAGGTGGCCAGCGCCTTCGTGGTGGAGGAGGAGAAGTAGATGGAAGAGGTGGTGCTGATCACCGTGCCGAGCGAGGAGGCGGCGAGGACCCTGGCCAAGACCCTGGTGGAGGAGCGCCTGGCGGCCTGCGTGAACATCGTCCCCGGGCTCACCTCCGTCTACCGCTGGCAGGGTAAGGTGGTGGAGGACCAAGAGCTTCTCCTCCTGGTCAAAACCACCACCCACGCCTTCCCCAGGCTTAAGGAACGGGTCAAGGCCCTCCACCCCTACACCGTGCCGGAGATCGTGGCCCTGCCCATCGCCGAGGGGAACCAGGAGTATTTGGACTGGCTTCGGGAGAACACGGGATGACCCCGGACATGCTGGACTTCCTCCGGGCGCTCCACGAGGCGGGGGCCCGGTTTTTGGTGATCGGCGGGTACGCCCTGGCCTTCCTGGGGAGGCCCCGCTTCACCAAGGACCTGGACCTCTGGGTGGACGCCCAGGAGGCGGAGAGGGTCCTCGCCGCCATCCGCGCCTTCTTCGGCGGGGACGACCTGGGCCTCACCGTGGAAGACCTGGCAAGCCCAGGCGTGGTCCAGCTGGGCTACGCCCCCAACCGCATTGACCTGGTGATCCTGGACGCCCCCCCCTTTGACGCGGCCTTCGCCCGGGCCCTGGAGCGGGAGGTGGCGGGCGTCAGGGTCTACGTGGTGCACCCCGAGGACTTCAAGGCCCTGAAGCGGGCCTTCGGCCGACCCGTGGACCTCAGGGACCTGGAGGAGTTGGAATGAGAACCATCCGGCCCATGGCCCGCCGCTTCCCCCTGGAAACCCCCCCGGACGACCGGGAAGAGTGGCGAGAAGTGCCTCTAGAAGAACGCCTAAAAGCGCTATGGGAGATGGCCCTTTTCTGGGCCAGAATGGAGCTGGCCCAGGCGGAAAGGGAGGGGAGGAGGGCGGAGATCGCCGTGGAGCGGCTCCTCCCCGTGGCCAGGAAGCGCCCCTTGGGGAAGGGATAGCCGGGGGGCGATTTTTGCAACCCGAAGGTTTACAAAATCCCGGGGGGCGTGGTAGCCTGGGGGCAAGGAGGGAACCATGACCCAGGCCCGCGAAACCGTAAGCTTCAAGCCCGGAGAGGTCATCCTCTACCCCGGGGTACCGGGGCCCAGGGAGCGGGCCTTCCGGGTGCTGGAGGGGTTGGTGCGCCTCGAGGCGGTGGACGAGGAGGGCAACGCCCTCACCCTGCGCCTGGTCCGCCCCGGGGGGTTCTTCGGCGAGGAGGCCCTCTTCGGCCAGGAGCGGGGCTACTTCGCCGAGGCGGTGACGGAGGTGCTCCTGGAGCCCCTGCCCAAGGAGCCCACCCCCGAGGTGCTCCAGGAGCTGGCCCAGCACCTGG
>BBBN01000116.1 GCA_001311585.1 Thermus sp. JCM 17653 | reverse complement strand
AAGGAATAGCAAGACGAACTCGTGCCGCTTCTTGGGATCCAGATGCTTCGCGTTCATTGGGATCCTCCTCCTTGTGCGTCTTCTCCTTTCTTGTTGTTCCGGTTCGCCCGGAAGTAGGCCCGTTGGTGGTAGAACCCCAGAGCGAACTCTGCCTGCCTGATCAGGTTCAGGGTGCGGGGAAACCCGCCGACTTGGTCCAGGAGGGAGAGAATCTCCTCCACCGCCTGGTTCAGCTCCTTGCCCGCCTTAGGCAGGTGGGCAGTAGTGGAGAGCCGTAGAAGAGCCCCGAAAGTGGCCGCGGGGGCCGTGGAGGCTGCCCCATAGCGGTCCACCAGGGTCCGCTTGAGGGTGTAGCTCAAGGCCCGCTTCTGGGCCTCTTCCAAAACTGCCAAGAGTCGGCCCGACAGGTAGGCCGGGTTCTTCCTTTCTCTGTCCAACTGAGCCATACGCTTTGCCTCCTCCTTTCCGTAAAAGAGCCACAGCTTAAGCGCCGCCACCAGGGCGTGAAGCCGCCTCCACCCTTCCCTGTCCTCTGGGGTAAGGACCTTCGGGTTCCTAAGGAGGTGAATCGCCAAGGAAAGGGCGTGGGGAGGAGGGGTGCCGAGGTAGGCGGTACGGAGAAGCCCCCGCACCAGGCCGGGATTGCCGTCGCCCAGGGCCTGGACCAGCGCCCCTACGGGCACCGGATAGGGGGCTTCCCCCCAGGGGTGAACGAGGTGGGTGCCCTCGAGGAAGCGCCCCAAGGCCTCCTTGAGGCGGGCCAAGGAAACGGCGAGCCATTCCCGCACCACCAGCCGCCCCTTGTTGGCGGAGAGGATGGCGAGGTAAAAACGGGTTTCGTCCAGGTTGAGGGGCCACGCTTCCCCCGTCCAGGGCGTGGCCAGGAGTTCCTGGAGCTGGGTAAGGTCGGCGGGTGGGGTTGGGGAGTGGGTGGCGTCTCGCTTAGCACGCTTCCCAGAAGGGCCTCCAAGTCCACGGGCGCCTCGAGGGACACCTCCACCCTCTCGTTCAGCCAAAAGATGGCGAGCTGGTTTCTGAGGCCACCCCCCTCCTCGCGGTAGAGAGCCCTGCTGTGGCGCTCAGATCGGGTCAGGTGGTCTAGGGTGTCCACCACCTGGGAGGCGCACGTGAAGCAGAGGGGGGCATTTGCGGCCTGCTCCTTCCCGAAGGACTCAAAGGCTTTCTGATTGAAGGAAACTAGCTGGCACTTTTGGCCCAAGACCACCACTTCCCGGGGAAAGATACGCAGAACCGATCCAAAATTTCCGCAGAGGGCGCAATAGCCCTTGTCCCCTTGGATTTCCTCAGCGAGGTGTCGGGCCCAAAAGGCTTGCACTTCCTCAAGCTCTGTGGGCAGGACGCCTTGGACCTTAAAGGCAAGGAGATCCTTTGGCTTCCCACCCTTTCTGCGAAACTCCTCCCGGAGATCTATAAGCTCAGGGGACGTGAGCAGGTCCAGAACTGCTTTGAGCTCGGGGCTTTTGGTCTCCCGCCACGCCTTTTCGGTAAGCTCCTTAAACCCTTTATGTAGGAGCGCGGCCTCTTTCTCCTTCCCCTCTTCGGACAAGCCCAGCACATAGCGGGCGTCGTCCACAAGAAGGTAAGGTTTCAGGTTGCCTTCGCTGGCCTTTCCTGAGCGCTGGCGATCGGGGGCCGGGACGGGCTCGACCCCTTCCCTTTTGCCGTAGGGACTCTAGCCTGGCCTTTCCCGCTTCGAGGCGGATGAACCAGGAAACGCTCTTCTTCTTGTAGGCCGGGGGGAGGAGCGCGCCCTCTTTACGAAAGCGGTGGAAGGCTTCCTTAAGCTCCCGCAGCATGGCCTTCCTCCAGCCGGTAGAGCTCCTGGTACTTCTTGGCGGGAACCTCCAGCCACCCTTCCCGGATCTGGGCGTGAAAGAAGAGGGGAAGGGCGTACCCTTGGACCTCGCCTTTACCTGGGCGCTTGAAGGCGAGCTCGGGGCGGCGGGGGTCTTCTACAAAGGCGAGGTCAAAGAGCATGGGACCCAGGTCCAGGTTCAAACCCCCATCGGGCACCTCCCCGTCAGGAGGGGAGAAGAAGGCGGGAAACTCCCGCGTGCCAGGTAGGGGGTGTGGTGGTACCGGCCCTTTTTGAGGCGTCGCTCAAACTGCTCCAGGTACTTTGGCAGGGGATCGGTGGCGTGGGGCCTAAGGACATATCCGCCTCAATCAGGTAGGCCACGTCCTTCAGGACAAGGCTCGCCCGCTGTTGGCGCACGTCCTCCACGAAAAAGGGCTTTTCGCCCATGCGGTTCGCCACCTCATTGCGTAGCAAGGCGAAGGGGGTTCCCATGCGGAGCACTCCGATACGCCGCACCTCGTAGCGGAGCTCGGGCTTCCAGAAGATGGCCTCGAGGATACCCCGCGCTGCGCTGGGGGTAGGCACGGGGTAGGAAACCCGTTCTACCTTGAACTCCGGCCGGGAGAAACAGGCGTACTCACCCCAAACCTTCACCGTCAACCTCGCCACGCTACCCCCCTAGACGATCAGGTCACCGGGATCAGCATACTCCTCCACGAGTCCCCGCTTGGGGTCATATAACCCACGCCAAACGTAAAGATCGCTGAGGCCCGGCACGGCCTCCAAAAAGTCGCGCTTTTCCCGCACCTGGTGGCGGAAGAGCCCCACCACGTAGGCCTGGAGCCGTCGCCAGTTCTGGAGCGAGGGGGTGTTTCGGAAGGCCTCGAGGCGCGCCAACCCCTCCCCATAGGAAACCACGACGGAGACCGTGTCCTCCTGGATGAGGCGGTAACGCTGAGCCACCTCGGGGTAGTCAAGGTCCTTCCGGTGTTCTTGGATTCCCTTGTCGGTTTTGACCGTGGTGAAGAGCTCTTTGAAGTAGATCCGGTACAAATCTGGGTCGTGAAGCCGCTCCGGTCGGTGCTCCTCAAGGAGAAGGCGGGCCTTTTCCACGCCCACTCGGTAGGGGCCCCTGGGGGTTGTGCCCTCCTCAGGCCAAAAGAGGACCACCTTTCCCCTGTCCAACTGGCCCTCCCGGTTGCACCGTCCTGCCGCCTGGACCACCCGGTCTAAGGGGCCTATGGCCCTCCAGACCTCGGGAAAGTCCAGATCCACCCCAGCCTCCACCACCTGGGTGCTCACCAAGCGGATGGGCTTTCCCGCTCGCAATCTCTCTCGCACCTCATTGAGGATCTCGCGGCGGTGGGCGGGGCAGAGCAAGGTGGAGAGGTGGAAGGCGTGGGGATCCTCTCCCAAGGCCTCGAGGAGGGCCAGGGCGTCCTTGCGGGTGTTGAGGACCACCATCACCTGGGAGCGTGTTCGCAATTCCCTCGCCAGCTCCGCCCAGGAAAGGGGATTGGGGCGGTGTTCGTAGATTACGCGTTGAAGGCAGGCGAAATGCTTGGGGTAGTCCGGAACGATTTCCCGGACGGGAAGGCTCTGGAAGGTGGGGACGACCTCGAAGGTGGGCTGAGTGGCGGTGGAGAGCACCACGGTGGCCCCGTAGCCACCTTCCTCCACGGGGGTGGCCAGGAGGCGGAGGGCCTCGAGGGTAGGCTGCAAAAGTTCTGGGGGGAGGGTTTGCACTTCGTCCAGAAGGATAACGCTTCGGGCCAATCGGTGGATCTTGCGCATCTTGGAGGGGCGATTGGCGAAGAGGCTCTCAAAGAGCTGAACGGTAGTGGTGACAATCAGAGGGGCATCCCAGTTCTCCGTCGCCAAGCGCTGACGAAGGACGTTTTCTTCCTGTTCCTCCCCCAAGGGGGGCTCGTAGGCGGAGTGGTGCTCCAGGACGGCTTCCTCGCCCAAGATTTCCCGGTAGACCTGGGCCGTCTGATCGATGATGCTCGTGTAAGGAATGGCCACCACCACCCGCCTGAGCCCGTGCCTCAAGGCGTGCTTCAGCGCGAAAGCAAGGCCGCTCCGGGTCTTGCCCCCACCCGTGGGAACGGTGAGGCGGAAGAGGCCCGGGGGAAGCTCCGCCGCCCGCAGGCAGGCTCATAAACCTCCCGGCGCACCGCGTTCACGAGAGAGGGGCGTGCGCTTTGGAGAAGAGCCTCCTGATCACGCTGGAACCTGATCCATAGCTCTTCTAGGGAGTGCCTTCTTGACGCAAGCGGGCGGCACCGGGATCAAAGTGGGCTTCGGTATCCAGGTAGTCCGCATCCACAAGGGCGGAGAAGGCCATGCGGATCAAAAACTCTAGGCGAAGAGGGTCCCCTTTGGTTTTGGAGCGCACCTCTTCGAGGGCCTCTTTAAGCAGGCCTTCTAATTTCGCACGAAGCTCTGAGGAACGCAAGAGGAAGGCTGCGACCTCTTTGAAGGCTTCCTCCTTTAGGGCTTGAGCGAGCTTGATGGCCGCCTCACCCTTTCTGGGGAGACCAGCGTGGTGGCCCATTACGGGTAACCCCAAGGCTTGCCAACCCTCACACCGCCCCCGGTCTAGGGCCATGTAAGCCAGGGCCGCACCCCAGACAGCATGGGGCACGCTATTTGCCCTTTTTCCCTCCGCCGCAACCTGCAGGTATGCTTGAAAATCCTTGGTGGCCTTCCCTAGATCGTGAAGGAGGGCCAGGGCCTTTCCCAGACTTGGGGTGCCAAAGGCCTGGGCAAAGCCGCCAGCTAGGCAGGAAACGGCCTCGAGGTGCTCTTTTAGGGAATGCCAACGTTGTTCGCGGTTAGGGGTGTGGGCCTTTGGTTCCACCATCAACTCCTTCCCTTAGAATATCCGACTTCCTTGGCTCCTCCAGGGGCTCCGTGTTAATCTCCCGCCCCGAGCCTCGAGGCTTACTCCCCCGTGCGGTCCCGGTACTTCATCCGGCTCAGACGAAGGGGGAAGGAAAGCTGGGTGGCGAAGGCCGCGCCCTCCCGGGCCACCCGGTCCGAGGCCAAGGCATCGTAGAAGGTGGCCAGGCGCTCCATGGCCCCTTTAAAGGCCTCCAGCGCCTGGACCAGGGCCAGGGCCCGCTCGCTCTCCCCCAAGGGGTGGGCCCGCAGGCTGGCCGAAAGGGCCCCTGCCTCCTCCGCCAGGACTTTCGCCTCCTCTTCGGAAGCGGCCTCCCGCTCCAAAAGCCGCCCCGCCTCCCAAAGCAGGGCCTCGAGCTCCACCTCCCGCCAGGCCTCGCTCCCCTCGGGGGCGGGCTCGGGAAGGGGCAGGCGGTAGAGGACCGCGCCCCCGGGAAGGCCCTCCTCCACCTCCAGCACCTGGGCCTCCACGGGGAGAAGGAGGATGCGCTCCTCCTCGGGGGCGAAGGGGGCCAGGTGGACCTCCGTTCCCCCCAGGCGCACCTGGACCCCGAGGTTCGCCGGGGCCTTGAGGAAGGCGAGCTCCGCGAGGAGGGCGGCCAGGAGCTCCCCCTCCGCCACGTAGCGGTGGACCCCACCCCCCTCCCGGGCCATGCGGGCCATGAGCCCCGGTGGTACCCTTCCCCGAAGCCCAGGGTGAAGGTGTAGACCCCTTCCCGGGCCGCCTTCCTCGCCTCCTCCGCCAGGGCCTCGGGGTCGGTGAGGCCCACGTTGGCCAGGCCGTCGGAGAGGAGGAAGAGGAACCGGGGCCGGGTGGGGTCCTTGAGGAGGAGGGCCCCCTGCCGCTAACCCGCGTGGAGGGCGGTCGTCCCCCCGGGCCTCGAGG
>BBBN01000115.1 GCA_001311585.1 Thermus sp. JCM 17653 | reverse complement strand
CCACCAGGGGCTCCGTGGCCTGGTGGGGCCCGGACCCGCACGGACCGGGGGCGCAGGCGCGCACCTCCCCCTCGCCCCCGATGGCCACCTGAACCAAATGAAGGAAGCTCCGCAGGCCACCCCGTAGGCCCCGGGGTCGTGCCACTGCCCAGGCCGGAAGTCCAGGTCCAGGTAGACCGGGACTCCTTGGCCCTAGCCCGCTCTGCAAGAGCAAAGACCGCACTTCGGGAGGGCTCCCGGGCCAGGGCCGTGCCCGAGACGAAGAGGGCCCGGGTCTCCTCCACAGGGACCTGGGCCACGTCCCCTAGGCCCAGGGCCCAGTCCGCTGCGGCCTCCCGGTAAAAGGTCATGGGGTAGGTGCTCCCCTCGCGGAAGAGGACCACGGCGGGGGTGCGGTGCCCGGCCTTGGGGAAGACGAAGCGGGTGTCCACCCCTTCCCGGGCCAGCCGGGCAAGGACGAACTCGCCCACGGCATCGTCTCCCACGGCGCTGATCAGCGCCGCCGAAAGGCCCAGGCGGACCGCCCCCACGGCCACGTTGAGGGGATTGCCCCCGATGAAAGCACCGAAGGATCCGGTTTCCGCCTTGGGCCCTGCCTCCAGGGCGTAAAGGTCCAGACCCAGCCGGCCCACGGTGAGGACGTCCCAGCGCTTCACCATCCCGTCACCTGCCTCAGGTACGCCCGGTTGCGCAGGGCGCTCTCCTTCGGGGTGCCCATCCCGGGCAGGACATCTTGCTCCACGGTGGCAAAGCCCCGGTAGCCCAGCTCCCTCAGGAGCGCGAACACCCGCTCGAAGTCGATGGCTCCCCGGCCAAGCTCGGTGAAGAGACCGTTGCGAACGGCCTCGAGATAGCTCCACCCTTGCCTGCGCGCTTTCCAGGCCACCTGCGGGTCCACGTCCTTGAGGTGGACGTAGCGCACCCAGGGGGCCAGCTGGCGCAACCCCTCGAGGACCACCTCCCCTTCCACCCTGCCGCTCCCGTAGAGGTAGTGTCCGGTATCGAAGGCCAGGGGAATGCCCGTGAGCTCCACCAGGATCTCGATCTCCTCAGGGGTTTCCACAAAGCTCGCCGCATGGAAGTGAAAGACGGTCTCCAAACCCACAGCCTCGCGCACGGAGATGGCGATCCGCTTCACACCCTGGGCCACTACCCGCCACTCCTCGGGGGAAAGCCCCTCTCCCGGGCGGATGCGGCCCGCATGGTGGAAACGGTAGGGATCGCGGCTGTGCTCATCGGAGAGGACGAGGAGTGGCTTCCATTCCGAATCCAGGTCGGCCAGCGCCGCCATGAGCCCGGCCGTCCTCAACGCCCGCGCCTCGCCCGCGGCATGCTCCGATGTCTCGCGTAGGTACACCCCCTCGAACGCCCCAAGCAGGACGAGACCTCTCTTCTGAAACTCCTCCCGTAAAAGCACGGGGTCGGTGGGCATGTATCCGTAGTCCCCGAGCTCGCTTCCCTCGTAGCCCGTCTCCTTAAGCTCGTCCAGCATCTGGCGATAGGGTACCCCCTGCCCAACCCCTTCTATGGTGCCCCAGGAGCAGGGGGCGTTGCCGAACCGGATGGGAGGTGCGTTCTCCATAATTCTTCCTAAAAGCGGAGTCGCCTGGTTCGGAGGGCTTGCTCGTAGCGGCGCCGCGCCGCCTCCACCTCGGGAAACTCCGAAACCTCGGCCACGGGGACGTCCCAGAAGCCGTAGGAAGGCACCCGGGCCTCTGGATTCACATGAGCGACGATGACCCGCAGCCCGAACAGGCCCTTGGCCTCCTCCAGCGCACGCCGGAAGGACTCCCGGTCCCAAGCCTCCCAAACCTCGGCCCCTAAGGAGCGGGCGTGGGCGGCAAAATCTACGGCAATGGGGCGGCCTTCCTTGTCCTTGAGCTCGTTGCCGAACTCTGGGGAGCCCAGGCTCCGCTGGAGCCCGTGGATGGACTGGAAGCCCTGGTTTTCCACCAGCACCACCAGGAAGGAGAGGCCGTAGGCCCGGGCGGTGACGAGCTCGGAGTTCATCATGAGGTAGGAGCCGTCACCGATGAACACCACCACCTCCCGGGTGGGGTCTGCCAGCCGAACCCCGATCCCAGCGGGGATCTCGTAGCCCATGGTAGAGTACCCGTACTCCACGTGGTACCCCCGGGGATCCCGGGTCCGCCAGAGCTTGAGAAGGTCCCCGGGCATGCTTCCTGCGGCGTTGATCACCACTGCATCAAATAAAGACTCGTTTACCAAAGCGATGACCTCCGCCTGGCTGAAGGAAGCCCCGGGCCCCCGAAGGCGGTTCACCTCCCCCTCCCACTCCGCCTTTAGCCGCGCGATTTCGTCCCGGTAGGCCCTGGAGGTGCTCCAGTCTCCCAGGGCCCTGTCCAGGGCGGCAAGGCCCTCCCGGGCGTCGGCCACTAAGGCCAGGGCGCCCAACTTGTGGGCGTCCGCAGGGGTGACGTTGAGACCGAGGAAGCGTACTTCCGGATTCCGGAACAGGGTCTTAGAGGCTGTGGCGAAGTCCCCTAACCGGGTGCCCACCGCCAGCACCAGGTCGGCGTCCTGGGCCAGGCGGTTGGCTGCGAGACCGCCGCTTGCGCCGATCGGTCCCACGTTGAGGGGGTGGTCCCAGGGGAGCGCCCCCTTCCCCGCCTGGGTTTCGGCTACCGGCAGGCCGTGGCCTTCGGCCAGCAGGGAGAGGGCTCGGCTAGCCCCGCTGTAGCGCACCCCACCACCCGCCACAATCAGGGGCCTTCGGGCCCCCCTTATCAGCCTCGCAGCCTCCTCGAGGGCCTCGGGTTCTACCGGGGGACGCCGGACCCGCCACACCTTAGGGGCAAAGAACTCCTCAGGCCAGTCGTAGGCCTCGGTCTGCACGTCCTCCGGCAAGGCGAGGGTAACCGCCCCCGTCTCCGCAGTCGGTGAGGACCCGCATGGCCTGGGGCAGAGCGGAAAGGAGCTGTTCTGGTCGGGTGATGCGTGCGAAAAAGCGGGAAACGGGGCGGAAGGCGTCATTGACGCTAGCGTCGAAGTCCAAAGGGTGCTCCAGCTGTTGCAGCACGGGATCAGGAAGGCGGTTGGCGAAGTAGTCGGCGGGAAGCAGGAGAACGGGGAGCCGATTGATGGTGGCCGCAGCGGCCCCGGTGACCATATTGGTGGCCCCGGACCGATGGAGGAGGTGCAGGCGAAGGTGGAAAGCCGGTCCGTGTGCTTGGCGTAGGCCATGGCGGCGTGAACCATGGCCTGCTCGTTCTGAAAGCGGTAAAAGGGCAGGCCGAGCTCCCCTCCCCGGAGGAGGGCCTCGCCGAGACCGGGAAGGTTACCATGCCCGAAGATCCCAAACACCCCCTGGATGAGCCTGCGCCTCTCCCCGTCCCGCTCCGCATACTGGACCGCGAGGTACCGCACCAGGGCCTGGGCTACCGTTAGCCTCATCCCTCCACCTCCAGCTCCAGGGCCTTTCCCCCTGCCATGAGCCGGGTCAGCTCCCGCTCGTCCACCTCCCCCCGGGAAAACGTGCCCAGGCTCTCCCCCTGGAAGAGCACGGTGAACCGGTCCCCTACCGCCAGGGCGTGCAGGGGGTTGTGGGTGATGAAGACCACGCCCACCCCCACCTCCTTCATCCTCCGGATCACCTGGAGGACCTGGGCCGCTTGGCGCACCCCCAGGGCGCTCGTGGGCTCGTCCAGGATCAAAAGCTTGGCCCCGAAGTGGACCGCCCGGGCGATGGCCACCGCCTGCCGCTGGCCCCCGGAGAGCATCCCCACCGGCCGGTGGAGGTCATCCAGGGCAATTCCCAGGCGCTCCAGGCTCGTCCGGACCTGGCGCTCCGCTTCCCGCAGGTCCAAGACCCCCAAGCGGCCCACGGGTTCTCGACAGGATGAAGTTCCTCAGGACGCTCATCAGGGGAAGGAGGGCCAAGTCCTGGAACACGGTAGCGATCCCGAGGTCCAAGGCCTCCCGTGGAGAACGCAGGCGAACGGTACGGCCCTCAAAGCGGTATTCGCCCCGGTCCGGGGGAAAGACCCCCGCCAGGATCTTGATCAGGGTGGACTTGCCCGCGCCGTTGTCCCCCAGGAGGCAGTGCACCTCGCCCCGGTGGACGGCGAAGGAGACCCCCCTCAAGGCGGGCGCCCGGCCGTACCGCTTCTCCACCTGGAGTAGTTCCGCTAGGGGGGTCATCGCCACGCCTCCCAAGCCTTTCGCCGCAGGGCCTGGTTAAGGAGAACCGAGCCGAGGACCATAGCCCCTAGGAAGGTCAAGTACCAATCGGTGTTGATGCCAGTGAAGAAGATCCCTTGCTGGACCATACCCAGGGTGAGAGCCCCCAGGCTCGCCCCGAGGACGGACCCGTAGCCTCCGGTGAGGAAGCATCCCCCAATCACGGCGGCGGCGATGGCTTCCAGCTCCTTAGTCTGACCGCGCAGGACGTCGGCCGAACCCGTGTTCAGGACCTGGATGAGGGAGAGGAGGGCCGCTAAGAGGGCGGTAAGCATGAAAAGGTAGGTCTTGACGCGGTACACGGGAACCCCAGAGTTCCGGGCCGCTACTGGGTCCCCTCCCGTCGCGAAGATCCAGTTGCCCCACCGGGTACGGAGGAGAACCAGGGAGAAGACCAGGGTGAGGAAGGCCCACCACCACACGGAAACCGGTAGGCCCAAGGGGGCCCCTATAAAGAGCTGGGCCAAGGGATCCTTGAGCGCGGGCTCGGCTAGACCGGAGAAACGGGTCACGTTGGTCACCTCGCGGGTGATGGCAATGGTCGCACCCCGGAGGATGTAAAGGGTGGACAGGGTAACGATGAAGGAGGGGAGGCCGGTCTTGAGGACCAGGTAGCCGTTGGCCCACCCCACCCCCGCCGCAAGGGCAAAAGCCAGGAGGATAGAGGCCCAAACGGGCAAGCCGAAGACCTGTACCCCCAGGGCGAAGACCATGCCGGTCGCCCCGATCACCGAGCCCACGCTCAGGTCGAACTCCCCAGCGATCATAAGTAGGGCCACGCCGGTGGCCAGGATGCCGAGCTGGGCAGCCACCTCGAGGTAGTTGATGGTACCTTGGAGGGTCAGAAAGCCCTGATTACCCGCCACCAGGGCGAAAAAGGTGAAAGCCGCCACTAGACCGATAAGTGCCCCTGACTCCGGCGCCAGGAAGAATCGGCGTGCGATAGGGGCAGGCCTCACCACCGCTCCACCACCACCTTCCTTTGGGTGTAGAAGAGGAAGGCGTCGGGCCCGTGGGGGTGGAGGTCGCCGAAGAAGGAGTTCTTCCATCCGGAGAAGGGGTAGAAGGCGAAGGGCTGGGCCACCCCCACGTTCACCCCCACCATCCCCGCCTGCACCCTCTCCCGGAACTCCCGGGCCGCCTTGCCGCTTTGGGTGAAGATGCAGGCCATGTTCCCGTAGGCCACGGCGTTGGCCTGGCGGATGGCCTCCTCCAGGGTCTGGGCGTAGGACACGGAAAGCACCGGTCCGAAGATCTCCTCCCGCCCCACGACCATCCGGGGAGAAACCCGGTCCAAAACCGTGGGCCCCAGGAAAAACCCCGGCCCCTCCGCCCCACGCCCGTCCAAGGCGAGGCCAGCCCCCTCCTCTAGGCCCCGCTCTATGTAGGCCACCACCTTCTTTCGGTGCTCCTCCCGGATC
>BBBN01000114.1 GCA_001311585.1 Thermus sp. JCM 17653 | reverse complement strand
GGAGAAGGGGCACCTGGGTCCTCCTGGCGCACGGGGCCCGCCCAGATGGTGGGCCTCCTGGGCGGGGAGAGCCCTTGGCAAGGGGGGCTCTACTGGACGGGGGACCTGGCCGCCATGGACGAAGAGGGGTATTTCCGCATCCTGGGCCGCAGCGACGAGGTCATCAAGGTGGGGGAGGCCAGGCTGGGCACCGCCGAGGTGGAGGCCGCCCTCCTCACCCACCCCCAGGTGGCCGAGGCGGCGGCCGTGGGGGTGCCGGGGGAGGAGGGGGAGGAGATCGTGGTCTTCGTGGTGCCCAAAAGGGAGGTGCCCGAGGAACTCAAACCCCTCTTGGCGGAAAAGCTCAAGGCCCACCTCCTCCGCCACCTTGGGCCCTTGCCGCCGCCTAGGGTCCTCTTCACCGAAAGCCTCCCCCGCACCCGCAGCGGCAAGATCCTGAGGCGGCTTTTGAAAGCGGAGCTTCTGGGCATGGACCCGGGGGACACCTCGGGACTGGAGGAAGGGTATGGCGGTGGAAAAGCTCCTTAAAGGCGAGGAAAGGCTTTGGGCCCCCGAGGCCCTGCGGCAAGGGGCCAACCTCAAGGACTTCTGGGCGGAGTACCGGCGAAGCCTCGAGGACCCCGAGGGCTTCTGGGGAGCGTGGGCGCGGCGCTTCTACTGGGAAAAGCCCTTTGAGAAGGTCCTGGAGTGGGACCTCCCCGAGCACCGCTGGTTCCTGGGCGGCACCACCAACGCCGTCTACAACGCCCTGGAGCGGAACGTGGAGCGGGGCCTCAGGAACAAGGTGGCCCTCCTCTACCTCGCCGAGGACGGGCGGGAGGAGAAGCTCACCTACGGGGAGCTTCTGGACCGGGTGCGCCGCCTGGCCACGGGGCTTAGGCGGCTTGGGGTGCAAAAGGGGGACCGGGTGGTGGTCTACATGCCCCTCACCCTGGAAGGGGTCCTCGCCATGCTGGCCACCGCCTACCTCGGCGCCATCCACAGCGTGGTCTACGCCGGGCTTGGGGTGGGGGCCCTCCGCGAGCGCATCCTGGACGCCGGGGCCAAGGTGCTCATCGCCGGGGACGTGAGCTTCCGCCGGGGCAAGGGGGTGGACCTGCGGAGCATCGCCGAGGAGGCCATCCGGGACCTGCCCCTCAAGGTGATCTGGTTCCAGCGGGCTTATAAGGCGGAGCTCCCCGAAGGGCATTACGACTTCCACGAGCTCCTTTGGGGTAGCCCCCCCGAGGCCCGGGCGGAGATGGTGGAGGCGGAGCACCCCCTCTTCATCCTCTACACCTCCGGCTCCACGGGGAAGCCCAAGGGCGTGGTCCACGTCCACGGGGGGTACATGGTGGGCACCACCTACCACCTGCGCACCTTCTTTGACGTGAAGGACGAGGACGTCTTCTGGGCCACCAGCGACATCGGCTGGATCGTGGGCCACTCCTACATCGTCTACGCCCCGCTTCTGGAAGGGGTGACCTCCGTCCTCCGGGAAGGGGCCCCCGACCACCCCGACCCCGGGGCCCTCTGGCAGGCGGTGGAGCGGTACCGGGTGAACGTGATGTTCACCGCCCCCACGGCGGTGCGGATGTTCATGCGCCTCGGCCCCCAGTGGCCCAGGAAGCACGACCTCTCCTCCCTGCGCCTTTTGGCCGTGGCCGGGGAGCCCTTAAACCCCGAGGCCCTCAAATGGGCCTACCAGCACCTGGTGGACGAGGGCAGGCGGGGCTTCGTGGCGGACAACTGGTGGCAGACGGAGCTCGGCGGCCCCACCCTGGGCACCCCCCTCGTCCTCCCCGCCAAGCCCGGCTTCGCCGGGGTGGCCCTTCCCGGGGTGGAGGCGGAGGTGGTGGACGAGGAGGGCAGGCCCGTGCCCCCGGGGCAGGGCGGCCTCCTCGTCCTCAGGCGGCCCTTCCCCCACATGATGCGCACCGTCTGGGGCAACCACGAGCGCTACCTCCAGTACTGGCGGGAGGTGCCGGGAGGGGTCTACGCCGCCGGGGACGTGGCGAGCAGGGACGAGGAGGGCTACTTCAGCGTCTTGGGGCGGGCGGACGACGTCTTGAACGTGGCCGGGCACCGCATCGGGACCGCCGACGTGGAAAGCGCCCTGGTCTCCCATCCGCCGTGGCCGAGGCCGCGGTCATCGGCGTCCCCGACCCCTGAAGGGGGAGGCCATCAAGGCCTTCGTGGTCCTGAGGCTTGGGCAAACGCCCTCGGAGGAACTGAAGGAGGCCCTCGTCCAGCACGTGCGCCGGGAGCTCGGGCCATCGCCACGCCCCAGGAGGTGGTCTTCCTGGACAAGCTCCCCAAGACCCGCTCGGGGAAGATCCTGAGGCGCCTTCTCAAGGCCAAGGAGCTGGGCAAGGACCCCGGGGACCTCTCCACCTTGGAGGAGTAGACCGCCTCCCAGCGCCCCCCACCCTGGCCAGGGTGGGGGTCTGGTTTGGCGGCCCGGGGCCTTTAGGGAAAACCCCTCCTTTTGCGCATGCCCGCAAAGCCAAGGTTTCTTGACAGGTTCCTCATCCCTCCCTAAGATGACCGCCAACCGCGAGGGAAGGCGTCCTTGGGAAGCGCTCCGGGCGTTTCCCACGCGGGGGAGGGAGCTATGGAGAAGCTGGAGGCATACTGGAAGGCCAACACGTCCCTCATTCGCAACCTTCTCATCGTATGGGCCTTGGTTTCCTACGTCTTTGGCATCTTCCTGGTGGAGCCCCTGAACGGCATCCGCCTGGGGGGGCTTCCCTTGGGCTTCTGGTTCGCCCAACAGGGGAGCATCTACGTTTTCGTGGTCCTCATCTTCTACTACGCTTGGAAGATGGACCACTTGGACCGGCAGTACGACGTGCACGAATAGGAGGCGACCATGAGCGTTGAAGCTTGGACCTATCTCCTTGTGGGCCTCACCTTCGCCCTTTACATCTACATCGGGTACGCCTCGAGGGTACGGGAGACCGCCGGGTTCTACGTGGCGGGCCGAGGGGTGCCCGCCATCGCCAACGGGGCCGCCACCGCCGCCGACTGGATGTCCGCCGCCAGCTTCATCTCCATGGCGGGCCTCATCTCCTCCATGGGGTACGACGGGGCGGTCTACCTCATGGGCTGGACGGGGGGGTACGTGCTCTTGGCCCTCCTCCTCGCCCCTACCTCAGGAAGTACGGCAAGTACACCGTGCCCGACTTCATCGGGGACCGCTACTACTCCAACACCGCCCGGGCGGTGGCCGCCATCGCCACCATCTTCATCTCCCTCACCTACGTGGCGGGGCAGATGCGGGGCGTGGGCATCGTCTTCAGCCGCTTCCTGCAGGTGGACATCGCCACCGGGGTCATCATCGGGGTGGCGGTGGTGGCCTTCTTCGCCGTGCTGGGGGGCATGAAGGGCATCACCTGGACCAGGTGGCCCAGTACACGGTGCTCATCATCGCCTACCTGATCCCGGCCATCGCCATCGCCAACGTCCTCACGGGCAACCCCATCCCCCAGCTGGCCTTCACCTTTAGCGACCTGGTCCAGCGCCTGAACCAGATCCAGGTGGACCTGGGCTTCACCGAGTACACCAAGCCCTTCCAGGGCAAGCCCATGATCGACATCCTGGCCATCACCCTGGCCTGATGGTGGGCACCGCCGGCCTCCCCCACGTGATCATCCGCTTCTACACCGTGCCCGACGTGCGCTCAGCCCGCTACTCGGCGGGGTGGGCCCTCCTCTTCATCGCCCTTCTCTACACCACCGCCCCGGCCCTGGCGGCCTTCGCCCGCTACAACCTGATCTCCACCCTGAACGGGAAGACCCTGGAAGAGGTGCGCCAGATCGACTGGGTGGCCAAGTGGGAGAAGACCAAGCTCCTGGCCTTCGTGGACAAGGACGGGGACGGGAAGGTGACCTTCGCCCCGGGGCGGGCCTTCGCCCTGAAGGGGGGCCGGCCCGACTTCAACACCCCCGACGAGAAGAGCAAGAACGAGATCCACATTGACAACGACATCATCGTCCTTTCCACCCCGGAGGTGGCCCGCCTGGCCCCTTGGGTGATCGCCCTGGTGGCAGCGGGCGGTCTGGCGGCGGCCCTCTCCACGGCAGCCGGCCTGCTCCTGGCCATGTCCAGCGCCATCTCCCACGACATCTACTACCGCATCTTCCGGCCCAACGCCACCGAGGCCCAGCGCCTCCTGGCGGGCCGCATCGCCATCCTTCTGGCGGTGATCCTGGCGGGCTACTTCGGCATCAACCCGCCGGGCTTCGTGGCCCAGGTGGTGGCCTTCGCCTTTGGCCTGGCGGCCTCCAGCCTCTTTCCCGCCATCCTGCTAGGCATCTTCGACAAGCGCATGAACCGCGAGGGGGCCATCGCCGGCATCCTGGTGGGGCTCATCTTCACCGCCACCATGATCGGATGATGCGCGCCCCCCAGATCTTCGGGGCTCCTGCCCCGGTGATCCCCAACCTCTTCGGCATCAGCGCCGAGGGCGTGGGGGTCATCGGCATGCTCCTCAACTTCCTGGTGGCCTACCTGGTCTCCCGGGCCACGCCTCCGCCTCCGGAGCACATCCAGCACCTGGTGGAGGATATCCGTATCCCCAAGGGGGCAGGCAGAGCGGCGGAGCACTAATACCACCCCATGCTGGCGTGCGCCAGCATGGGGTAATACCCCACCGCAGCCAAAGCCGCGGTGGGGGCTTGGTTCAGCCTGGTGCGGGCATCCCGCGTTGCGAAACCAAGGTGCGGACACCTATACTGAGAACAGCCCATGGCCCTTCTCTACCTTAGGTTTTATCTGGGAAGCCTCCTTCTCCTCTTCGGCTTCTACCTGAGCGGCCACTACCTCCTGGGCCTTCCCTTTCCCACCCCCAGGACCCTCTTCCACATCGCCCTAGGAGCGGGCCTGGGGGTGGGGCTTGGGGTGCTCTACCACCGCCTCTGGCCCCTTCCGCCCCTGGGGCTTGGCCGGGTGGTGCGGCTTTTTATCCTCCTCCCCCCAGCTTCATGCTGGGAATCGGCCTCATGCTCCTCCTCCAGGCCCAGGTGGCCCTCCACCTCCTCGTCCCCCTCCTGGCCTGGCTCACCCCCGCCTATGGACCCCAGGACGGTACCGCCCCTGAGCGCCCTTCCTGAAGAGGCGCGGGAAGCCCTCCTCCGGGAAGCCTGGGAAGAGGTACACCCCGCGGGCGCCCGCCTTCTGGAGCAGGGCGGGGCCGTGGCTTCGGCCCTCTACCTGGTGCTGGAGGGGCAGATGGCCCTGCTGGACGGAGAGGAGGAGGTGGGGACCCTCGAGGCCGGGGCGTTTTTCGGCTTCCCCTCCCTCCTTTCCAGGGAGCCTCCCGCCTTCAGCGTGGTGGCCAGGACCCCGGTGCGGCTCCTGGTCTTCCCCGAAGGACCTTCCGGAAACTCCTCCTTTTCCCCGAGGCCGCCCGCTTCTTCGGCCAGGGCCTGGCGGACCGGGTGCGGCTCCGGGCGGCCCCCGACCTTTCCCTCTTCAGCCCGGTGGGCAGGCTGGTCAGGCGCCCGCCCGTCTTCATCGCACCCTCGGCCAGCGTCCAGGAGGCGGCCTTAAGGATGCGGGAGGAAGGGGTTTCCAGCCTCCTGGTGGAGGGAAGCCCTTTGGGCATCCTCACCGACCGGGACCTGAGAAACCGGGTGCTGGCCGAGGGCCGTCCCCCCACCACCCCCGTGGCCGAGGT
>BBBN01000113.1 GCA_001311585.1 Thermus sp. JCM 17653 | reverse complement strand
GGATCCCCGCCCCCGGCCCCATGTCCACGATCCAGTCCGCGGCCCGCATGGTCTCCTCGTCGTGCTCCACCACGATGAGGGTGTTCCCCAGGGCCTGGAGGCGCTTCAGGGTGGCGATGAGGCGCTGGTTGTCCCGGGGGTGGAGGCCGATGCTGGGCTCGTCCAGCACGTAGAGCACCCCGGTGAGGCCCGAGCCCACCTGGGTGGCCAGGCGGATCCTTTGGGCTTCCCCCCCGGAGAGGGTGTTGGCCGCCCGGTCCAGGGTGAGGTAGTCCAGGCCCACGTCCACCAGAAACCCCAGCCGCTCCACGATTTCCCGCAGGATGGGCTGGGCGATCTGGGCCTGGAAGGGGGGAAGCTTCTCCTCCAGGGTGCGGAAGAACTCCAGGGCCTCCCGCACGGGGAGCGCGGAGACCTCGGCGATGTTCTTGTCCGCTACCTTCACCGAGAGCACCTCCTTCTTGTACCGGGTGCCCCCGCAGACCGGGCAGGGCTTCAGGGACATGAAGGCCTCGAGGGCCTCCCTCACCCCCTCGGAGTCCGCCTCCTGGTAGCGCTTTTCCAGCCAGGGAATGACCCCCTCGTAGTGCACCTCCACCCGGAAGGTCTCCTTGCCCCCCCGGCGGAAGACCACTTCAAAGGGCTCCGGGAGCCCGTAGAGCACGGCCTTCTTTGCGGCCTCCGGCAGGTCCTTGAAGGGGGTCTTGAGGTCAAAGCCAGGTGCTCCGCCAGGCCCTTAACCGCTCCCACAGGTAGCTCCGCCCCGTGTCCCTCCCCCGGGACCAGGGGAGGATAGCCCCCTCGGCCAGGGAGAGCTCGGGGTTCACGATGAGGGCCGGGTCAAACTCCTGCTTGTACCCAAGGCCCGAGCAGGCGGGGCAGGCGCCGTAGGGGGCGTTGAAGGAGAAGACGCGGGGCTCCAGCTCCTCCAGGACCGAGCCGTGCTCGGGGCAGGCGAACTTCTCGGAGAAGAGCTCCTCCTCCCCGGTGTCCGGGAAGAGGACCCGCATGAGCCTTCCCCCCGGAGGAGGGCGAGCTCCACCGCCTCGGCGATGCGGGGCCGTTCCTCCTCTCTGAGGGCCACCCGGTCAATCACCAGGTCTATGTCGTGTTTCTCGTACTTCTCCAGGTTGAGGCCCTGGGCTTCCTCTAAGAGGTAGATGACCCCGTCCACCCGCACCCGGGCGTAGCCTCCTTCATGAGCTGCTGGAAGAGCTTCTTGTACTCCCCCTTCCTTCCCCGCACCAGGGGGGCCATGAGGATGGCCCGGGTGCCCGGGGGGCGCCTGAGGAGGCGGTCGGTGATCTCGCTGGCCGACTGCTTCTCTATGGGGCGGCCGCACTCGGGGCAGTAGGCCTGGCCCACGCGGGCGAAGAGGAGGCGCAGGTAGTCGTGGATCTCCGTCACCGTGCCCACGGTGGAGCGAGGGTTGTGGCTGGTGGTCTTCTGGTCAATGGAGATGGCGGGGGAGAGCCCCTCGATGCTTTCCACCTCGGGCTTGTCCATGACCCCGAGGAACTGCCGGGCGTAGCTGGAGAGGCTCTCCACGTAGCGCCTTTGCCCCTCGGCGTAGAGGGTGTCAAAGGCCAGGGTGCTTTTCCCCGACCCCGAGACCCCGGTGATCACGATGAACTTGCCCCGGGGGAGCTCGAGGCTGATGTTCTTGAGGTTGTGCTCCCTCGCGCCCCGGATGACGATGCGGTCCATCCGTGGAAGTATACCACCCCTCCGATAGAGGGAGTAGGGCCTAGAGGCGGAGGTGGATGAGGGGCACCTCGAGGCCGGGGGTTCGGGCGAGGGGACCGTCTGCGGTGAGCAGGGGGGCGGAAAGCCTTCGGGCCAGGGCCACGTAGAAGGCGTCGTAGGCGGAGATACGCCCCCTTAGGGCCCAGACCTCGGCGAGGAGGGGAAGAGGGTCCACCCGGCGGAGAGGCCATTGGGCCAGGTCCTCCACCGCCTCCCGGGCCCGCTCCTCGGAGAGCCTACCCGAGAGGACGGCCTTCCTGAGCACCGCCAGCACCTCGGCGTCCAGGAGGGCGGGCGCGAAGAGAAGGGCCCCTTTCACGAGGGCCTCCACCTGGAGACCCAAAGGGGTGCGAAGGAGGTACTCCGAGGCGGCGGAGGCGTCCACTACAAAGCGCTCCACCGCTCCTCCCGCGCCTCTTCCAAGAGCCGTGCCGTGGGGGTGCCGAGGTCGGTGGGGGCCCGGCCCCTTAGCCTCTCCTCCCACTCCGCTTCCGCCAAGGCCCGTTCCAGGGCCTTGAGGACGAAGGCGCTCAGGGTCATGCCCCGGGCGCGCCTGGCGGAGAAGGCGGGCCTTGAGTTCGGGGGGGATGTTCTTCACCTGGAGGGTGCTCATGGCATGATTTTAGCATGCTACTATGGGCTCATGGCTCCTGGACCCTTCGGGAAGCCGGGGAAGCCCCTAGGGTGGTGGAGCGCCTCCTCCGGGAGAACGAGGCCGAGGTGCGAAGCCTCGCCCGGTTCCTCCGGCGGAGGCCCCCCGCCTTGGTCCTCACCGCCGCCCGGGGGAGCTCGGACCACGCCGCCCTCTTCGCCAAGTACCTCCTCGAGGCCCGCCTCCTCTGGCCCGTCCTTTCCCTGGCCCCTTCCGTCCTCACCCTCTACGGGGCGAGGCCTAGGGTGCCTTTCCCGAGCCTCCTCCTGGCCTATAGCCAAAGCGGGGAAAGCCCCGACGTGGTGGAGGCGGTGCGGGCCTACCGGGGGCTTGGGGTCCTCACCGTGGCCCTGGTCAACCGGGAGGAGAGCCCCTTGGCCGCCTCTGCCGAGGTGGTCCTCCCCCTCCACGCCGGGGAGGAGCGGGCGGTGGCGGCCACCAAGACCTTCCTCGCCATGCTGGCGGCCACGGTCCAGCTCCTCGCCCATCTCCTGGAGGAGCCCCGCCTGCGGGAGGCCCTTCCCGCCCTGCCGGAGGCCTTGGGGAGGGCCTTGGAGGTGGAGGGAAGCCTGGGGTACCTGGAGGAGGCGGAGAACCTCTTCGCCCTGGGGCGGGGCTTCACCTACGGTGGCCCTCGAGGCCGCCCTCAAGCTCAAGGAGGTGGCGGGCCTTCACGCCGAGGGCTTTTCCGCCGCCGAGTTCCTCCACGGGCCCCAGGCCCTCTTGGAGCCGGGCTTTCCCGTGCTGGCCTTGGTCCAGAAGGACGAGGCCTTAGAGGGGGTCCTGGCCACCCTGGGGGGCCTCAAAGCCAGGGGGGCCCATCTTTTGGTCCTTTCCCCCGAGCCCGAGGCCCTGGCCCTGGCCGACACCCCCTTGCGCCTCCCGGTGGCCCTGGCCCCGGAGTTTACCCCCCTCCTCCTCGCTCAGGGCTTTTATCCCCTGGCCGAGGCCCTGGCCCGGGCCCGGGGCCTGGACCCGGACCGCCCGCGCCACCTCACCAAGGTGACCGCACCCGCTAAGCGCCTGCGCCTTGGTTTCGCAGCATGGGATGACCGAACCGGGGCTAGGAGAGGGTTTTGGGGGGCCCCCACCGCGGCGAAAGCCGCGGTGGGGTACTTAAAAGACCTTGCCCCCAGGGGCACCTCCCGTTCGGGGGCGAGGAGGACCACCCGCCCCGCCCCGTCCGGTACCCCCAGGACCAGCACCTCCGAGGGAAATCCCCCGATGACCCGGGTGCCCAGGTTCACCGCCGCCACCACCAGGCGGCCCTCGAGGTCTTCCGGGCGGTAGAGCTCGGTGATCTGGGCCGAGCTCGTCCTCACCCCCAGGGGGCCAAAGTCTATCCAGAGCTTGTAGCTGGGCTTCCTGGCTTTCTCGTGGGGTTCGGCCCGGAGCACCCGGCCTACCCTCAGGTCCAAGAGCCCGAAGGCCTGCAAAGGTTCCATGCCCTAAGTGTGCGGAAAGGGAAAGCCCCCGGCAAGGGGGCCTTTGGTGGGCCGTGCAGGACTTGAACCTGCAACCAACCGGTTATGAGCCGGCCGCTCTGACCCATTGAGCTAACGGCCCGCGCCGAAGGCTTATTGTAGCACAAGGGCTTGCCTGGGGGAGTATACTTTGGGCTAGGGGGTGAACCATGACGGTCAACGAGAGCACCACCGATCGGGTGATCCGCTTTGTCCTGGCCTTGGTCCTCTTCTACTTCGCCTTCCAGTCCGCTTCTCCCTGGAACTGGATCCTGGGCATCGTGGCGGTGATCCTCCTCTTCACCGCCATCACCGGCTTCTGCGCCCTCTACCGGCTTCTCGGCATCAGCACCAAACGGTGAGCTTCCCCGTGGCCCCCGGGGAGCGGGTACGGGTGGAGTTTTACAAGTTCCCCGGGGATAGGCTCCACTACTTTTGGGAGGCCCAGGCGGTGGAGGTGCGCCCCGAAGGGGTCCTCACCCTTCTCCCCCGGGGTGGGGTCTTTCACCACGCGGCCAAGGGGAAGCGCGTGGTCCTGGACCACGACGCCTTTGTGGCCTTCTTCCCTGGGGCCTGGTACTCCGGGGGGCCCGACGTGCGGGAGGGGCGGGTCCTGGAGTACTACTGGAACGTGCAGACCCCGGCGGAGTGGACGGGGGAGGCTTTCGCCAGTACGACCTGGAGCTGGACGTGAGGTGCCGTGCCGACCACACCTGCCAGGTCTTTGACCGGGAGGAGTTTTTGGCCAAGCGGGCCCTTTACCCCAAGGCCTGGGTGGAGGAGGCGGAGAGGGCCGTGGAGGCCATCCTCCGCCACATGCGGGAGGGGCGTTGGCCGGTCCTGCCCCCGGGGGAGCCCCTCCCCTGGATGGAGCGGCTTTAGGGGCCTAGCTCGGGAACGGGGGAGGGGTGGGGCTCGAGGGTTCCTGGGCCCCAGGCCCTAAGGGGAAGGAGGCGGTGGTCCTGGGGGGCCCAGCGCCCTTCCAGGACCACCTGGTAGAGGAGGCCCTTGAAGAAGCCGTGGAAGCTGTCTTCCCAGGTTTCCAGGTTCTGGGCCTAAGGGGGTAGTTGTGCCAGGCGGGGCCCAGGTAGTAAAGCCAGGGGTCTTCCAGGGGGCGGGTGTCCTCTTTGGGGAGGGCGAGGAGGGCGTTGAAGTAGCCCCGCAGGCGGCTTGCGGTGAAGAGCAGGTTGAGGTAAGGGTCTTTGAGCGCCTCCCGGGCCTCGGCCTCGGTGCGGGGGAAGGGCCGAAGCGGGTCCCAGGCGCCGAAGCGGAGGAGGCGGGCCTCCTGTTTGAGGGCGTCTTCCCAGCTCATCTGGCCAGGCCCAGGGTACGGCTTAGAGGGGCCTGCCCTTGGGCGTCGGCCAGCCCCTCGGCCAGGGTGTCCGCCACCTCCCGCACCCCCCGGGAAAGGCCCAGGGCCTTGTCTCCCCCGTACTGCTCGTTGTCCACGATGGCCGCCAGCACCCCATAGGGCAGGCGCAGGGCGGAAGCGGCGGCCCGGATCTCCCGGGCGTGGGGCAGCACGTGGTGGGGTGCGGTGGGTAAGCCCTCCAGGTGGACGGGTTCTTTCCGCACCGCCTGGCCTATGGCCAGGATCCAGCGGTGGGCGGCCCTCAGGGCCTCTTCCGGACGGGCGAAGGCCGAGCGCTTGCCCGAAAGCTGGTTGCGTAGCTCCAGGCGGAGGAGGCGGTCGTAGGCCCGGGCGGCCTCCTCCCCCAGGAGGAGGTGAAGGCTGGCTTTCTGGCTCAGGTGCCAGGCCACCCAGGCCTCCCGCTCCTTAAGGGGGTAGGGGAGGAGGTCCCGGAG
>BBBN01000112.1 GCA_001311585.1 Thermus sp. JCM 17653 | reverse complement strand
TTTGTCCCTGCTCATAAGGGCAGTACGGAGTGGGGGTAAGGGAACGCCCCGGGGGAAGCCCTTGGGGGGCCCGCCGCGGCGAAAGCCGTAGTGGGGTGCTTAAGCCCCGCTCCCCACCCGGGTCAGGACCAGGCGGCTCACCTCTTTTAGGGTTTCAAAGACCCCCTTGCCCTCGGTGGCCACCGCCTCGAACACGGGGAAGCGGCCCTCGGGGTCCACCACCGCCCGCACCATCTCCACGGGGAGGGCATCGGGAAGGTCCCGCTTGTTCACCTGGAGGACCACGGGGAGGTCTTCTATCTTCAGGCCATACTCCGCCAGGTTTTCCCGCATGTTGCGCATGCTCTCGGCGTTGGCCCTGAGGCGGCCCGGCGCGGAGTCGGCCACGAAGACGATGCCGTCCACGCCCCTCAGGATGAGCTTGCGGCTGGCGTTGTAGAACACCTGGCCCGGCACGGTGTAGAGGTGGAAGCGGGTCTTGAAGCCCTTGACCTCCCCCAGGTCCAGGGGCAGGAAGTCAAAGAAGAGGGTGCGCTCGTCCTCCGTGGCCAAGGAGACCATCTCCCCCTTGCGGCCTTCAGGGATCTTGCCGTAGATCCACTTGAGGTTGGTGGTCTTTCCGGAGAGCCCGGGGCCGTAGTAGACGATCTTGAAGTTGATCTCGCGGTTGGCGAAGTTGATGGTGCTCATGCTAGCTCAGGAGGTCGTCCAGGAGGGCCTTGGCCTTTTCGCGGTACTCCGTGTCCAGGCTGATCTCGGGCGGGTGGGCCAGGGCCTCCTCGGCTAACCGGGCCAGGGCCTCCGCCGCCCGCTTGCCGTAGAGCTTCACCTTGCCCAGGGGAGCGCTCTCGTCAAAGATGAGGAGCAGGAGGGCGTGCTCCCCCGCCTCGTCCACGTAAAGGCCCATGCGCTCCCCCTGGAGGACCTGCTCCTGGAAGCGGGCCTCCCCCAGGAGCTTGGCCAGGGCCTGGGTGGCGGCGGCGTTGCCCGCCACCAGGGTGGCGAGGGAGTCTAGCGGCGGGGGCTTGGGGGCCCAGAGGGCTTCCTTGTGGACCAGCACGAACCCCTTGCGGTCCACCAGAAGGCCGTAGCGGGCCCCGGTTTCCCGGAGGGTCTCCTCCAGCACCCGGAGGGCCTCCTCGTAGAGGGCCCCGTAGAGGACCAGGGAGGGTTCCACCATAGTATGCTCAGTCTATCATGGGGGCCTTTCTTGCGGAGGCGCGGGCGCTCCTTGCGGAGCTGGTGGCCATTCCCTCGGTGAGCGCCGAGGGAAGGGGGCTAAGGGAGGGGGCGGAGAAGGTAGCCGGGGTCCTGGAGGACCTGGGGCTAACCCCTGAGCTGCACGAGGGGTACGGCCCTCCTGTGGTCTACGCCGAGGGCGGGGAAGGGGAGAGGACCCTCCTCTTCTACAACCACTACGACGTCCAGCCCCCGGACCCCTTGGAGCTTTGGGACACGGACCCCTTCGTCCTCGCCGAGCGGGAAGGGGCCTGGTGGGGCCGGGTACCCACGACGACAAGGGGGAGTTGGTGGCCCGGGTGGTGGCCCTGAAGCTCTTCCAAAAGAAGCACGGCTTCCTCCCCCGGGTGAAGTTCGTGGTGGAGGGGGAGGAGGAGGTGGGTAGCCCCCACCTCGAGGCCTACGTGGCGGACAAGCAAGACCTCCTCCAGGCCGAGGCCGTCCTCTGGGAGGCCGGGGGGGTGGACGCCAAGGACAGGCCCTACCTCTACGCCGGGCTCAAGGGCATCGTGGCCTTGGAACTGAGGGTGCGGACGGCGGCCTTTGACCTCCACTCCTCCTACGGGGCGGTGGTGGAAAACCCCGTCTACCGCTTGGGCCGCGCCCTGGCCTCCCTTCGGGACGAGGAGGGAAGGGTCCTGATCCCGGGCTTCTACCACCGGGTGCGCCCCCTCACCCCTTTGGAGATGGAGGTCTTGGCCGAGGTCCCGGATGAGTCGGAGGCCCTTAAGGAGGCCTTTGGCGTGAGGGACTTCCTGGGCGGGGCGAGGAACCTGGACTTCAACCAGCGCCTTTACGCCGAGCCCTGCGTCAACTTCAACGGCTTCCACGCGGGGTACGGGGGGCCTGGGTCCAAGACCGTCCTCCCCGCGGAGGCCCGGGCCAAGCTGGACTTCCGCCTGGTGCCGGACCAGGACCCGGAGGAGGTGCCGGAGCTCCTTCGGCGCCACCTCGAGGCCCAGGCTTCCACGACGTGGAGGTGGTGGTCCTGGAGAAGGGGGAAAAGCCGGTCCGCTCCGACCTCGCCCACCCCTTCGTGACCCTGGCGCGAAGGGCCCTGGAGGAAGCCTTCGGGGAGAGGCCCGTCCTTTACCCCAACATGGCGGGCTCGGGGCCCATGCACCCTTTCCTCCACCACCTTAAGGCCCCGGCGGTGGGCCTCGGGGTGGGCTACCCGGGAAGCCGGGTGCACAGCCCCAACGAGCACATCCGCATCCGGGACTTTGAACGGGGGGTGCGGGCCATCCTGCGCCTTTTGGAGCTTTTCTTCCTGGGCCGCTAGGGGCTCCCCGAAAAAGTCTCCCCACGGCCCCAACCTGGGCACCCCGTGTTGCGAAACCCAAGCGCGGGCCTTAGGCTTGGAGGGTATGCGCCTGGTCTTCGGTGAGCGGGACGCCCCTTACGAAGAGGCCCGGGTGGTGGTCCTGCCCGTGCCCTACGACCTTTCCCTCTCCTTCCTCCCGGGAGCCGGAGGGGCCCCGAGGCCATCCTCCTCGCCAGCCGGGAGCTGGAACCCTTCCTCCTGGAGCTCGAGGTGGCCCCGGAGGAGGTGGGGATCCACGCGGCCGAGCCCGTCCCCTGGGTGGCGGGGATGGCCGAGGAAAGCCACCGCCTGATCCGGGAGGAGGCCCTCAAGCACCTACGGGCGGGAAGTGGGTGGTGGCCTTGGGCGGGGACCATTCCATCACCCACCCCCTGGTCCAGGCCCACCGGGAGGCCTTGGGAGGGTTTTCCCTCCTCCACGTGGACGCCCACGCCGACCTCTACCCGGAGTGGCAGGGCTCGGTCTACTCCCACGCAAGCCCCTTCTACCGCCTCCTTCAGGAGGGCTTCCCCCTGGTGCAGGTGGGGATCCGGGCCATGGACCAGGACTCCCTGCGCCTGGCCCGAAAGAAGGGCGTGGCCCTCTTCCCCGCCCACCGGGTCCACCGGGAAGGGCTTCCCCTGGAGGAGATCCTTTCCGCCCTGGGGAAGCGGGTCTACATCAGCCTGGACTTTGACGCCCTGGACCCCTCCCTCATGCCCAGCGTGGGCACCCCCCTTCCCGGGGGGCTTTCCTACCGCCAGGTGGTGGACCTCCTCGAGGCCGTCTTCCGCGAGAAGGAGGTGGTGGGGATGGACTTCGTGGAACTTTCCCCCAACGGCCAGTTCCACGCCGAGATGACCGCGGCCCAGCTCGTCTACCACGCCATCGGCCTGAAAGGGCTTCAGGCGGGCTGGCTTTCCCGGGAGGCGGACCCCATTTAGCCTGGGAGCATGCGCCTCGGGCTTTGGCTTCCCTTCCTCCTCCTCCCGGCCCTGGCCCAGGTCCTTATCCTCTGACCTCCGGGCGCGGGCCTACGGGGAGGGAGGGTTTCGCGTGGAAAGGGTCCTGGAGGAGAGGCCCTTCTTCACCCGGGTTCAGTTCTCCCACCTCTCGGACGGCCTCCGGGTCCACGGCTTCGCCAACCTGCCCAAAGGGAAAGGGCCTTTCCCGGTGGTGGTGGTCCTCCACTTGCGCTAGGCTTTAGGGGATGGCGGCCTTTTTGGCGAACCTCCCCGCCCTCTTCCTGGCCCTGGCCTTCGGGGCGGCGATCTTTGGCGTGCTGGCCAAACTTCTTGGGGCCAAGAGGGTTTGGCCCTTCTTCGCCTCGGCCCTCTTGCTTTTGCTTTTCGCCCTCTTCTTCCGGGTAGAATAGCCTCTCGTGGCCAAGCGCGTGGTCTCCGTTTCCCTGGGGTCAAGCCGCCGCGACTCCGTGGCCGAGGTGGAGGTCCTGGGGGAGAAGATCGTCTTGGAGAGGCGGGGTACCGACGGGGACTTCCAGGCGGCCCTCTGCCTCATCCGGGAGCTGGACGGGAAGGTGGAGGCCATCGGCCTCGGGGGGATTGACCTTTACCTGGTGGCGGGGGGGCGGCGCTACACCATAAGGGACGCCCGAAGCTCAAGGAGGCCGCCAGGAAGACGCCGGTGGTGGATGGCTCGGGCCTCAAGCACACCCTGGAGCGGCAGGCGGTCTTGGCCCTCTCCTCCCTCTTTGACTGGAGGAACACCCGGGTTCTCCTGCCCTCGGCGGTGGACCGGTTCGGCCTGGCCGAGGCCCTGGACCAGGTGGGGGCCGGGTGCTCTATGGGGATTTCCTCTTCGCCCTGGGGCTTCCCATTCCCCTTTACTCCCTTTCCCTCTTGCAGAAGCTCGCCTACCTGCTCCTTCCCCTCTTCACCCAGCTCCCCTTTGGCCTCCTTTACCCCACGGGGAAAAAGCAGGAGGAACGGGTGGTGGACTGGCGGAGCCGCTACTACCTCTGGGCCGACCTGGTGGCCGGGGACTGGCACTACCTCAAGCGGTATATGCCTGACCGGATGCAGGGCAAAAGCGTCCTCACCAACACCACCACCGAGGAGGACGTGGCCTTTCTCAGGGAACGGGGGGTGAAGTACCTCATCACCACCACCCCGAGGCTACAGGGCCGCAGCTTCGGCACCAACGTCATGGAAGCCCTCCTGGTGGCCCTGGCCGGGCGGGAGCTTGGGGAAGAGGATTACGTTCGGTATATTGACCAACTGGGGCTGAAGCCCCAGGTTTTGGACCTGGAAAGAGTCCAACCGGAGGAAGCATGATCAGCGTGACCGATCTCCGCCCTGGCACCAAGGTGAAGATGGACGGCGGCCTTTGGGAGTGCGTGGAGTACCAGCACCAGAAGCTGGGCCGTGGGGGGGCCAAGGTGGTGGCCAAGTTCAAGAACCTGGAGACCGGGGCCACCGTGGAGCGCACCTTCAACTCCGGGGAGAAGCTCGAGGACATCTACGTGGAGACGCGGGAGCTCCAGTACCTTTACCCTGACGGCGAGGACCTGGTCTTCATGGACCTGGAGACCTACGAGCAGTTCCACGTGCCCAAGAGCCGAGTGGAGGCGGCCCGCTTCCTCAAGGAGGGGATGACCGTCCTGGGGGACATGTACGAGGGCCGGCCCCTGAAGATCTCCCCCCCACGGTGGTGGAACTCAGGATCGTGGACACCCCTCCCGGGGTGCGGGGGGACACGGTCTCCGGCGGCTCCAAGCCCGCCACCCTGGAGACGGGGGCCGTGGTCCAGGTGCCCCTCTTCGTGGAGCCCGGGGAGGTCATCAAGGTGGACACCCGCACCGGCGAGTACGTGGGCCGGGCCTGACGGCGTGGCCCGGAAGAGTTCCAGGCTATGGGGCCTGGTACGCGGGCTTTCTTTCCTGACGGTTTTTTTTGACCGTGTGTAAGAAGGTGTGGGCCCCGGCGCCCTTCGGGTATGCTTGGTGCCACGAGGAGGACCTATGACGCCCAAGGAGCTCAAGCAGATCCTACAGGCCCTGGTGGAGCACGGGGTAAGCGAGCTTACCCTGGAAACCCCGGATTACAAGCTCACCGTGCGCGGGGAGGGGAGGTGCCGGTGGTGGCCGTGCCCCAGGTGGCTCTTCCTGCCCCCTTGCCCGCTACGCCTCCGGCCCCCCGAGCC
>BBBN01000111.1 GCA_001311585.1 Thermus sp. JCM 17653 | reverse complement strand
CCCCCCAAGGAGAGGAGGAGGGGCACCAGGACCACGTTCAAGGCGGTGATGAAGCGCTCCGGCTGGCGGAGGTGTACTGGAGGCCGATGGCCTGGCTGGCGTAGCCCAGAAGCAGCCAAAAGGCCAGCTCCATCCCCGGCCCAAAGGCCCCCCTGGGCAGGCGCAGGAGCCAGGGAAGGAAGAAAAGGCTCGCCACCAGGAAGCGCAGGAAGACCAAGGTACTGGCGGGCATGGCCTCCACCGCCCCCTTCACCACCACGAAGGTGGTACCCCAGAGGAGGGTTAGGAGGTTGAGGGCGAAAAGGCCCAGGGCGTAACCGCGCATGGCCTAAAGTGTAAAGCATGGAGCCCGCGCCCGAAGCCATCCGGACGGCCATCCAGGAGAAGCTCCTCGCCCGCCTGGCCCACCCCGATCCCGTTTATCAGGAACTTCTCCAAGACTATCCCCGCCGAGGCGGCAAGATGCTCCGGGGCCTCCTCACCGTTTACAGCGCCCTGGCCCACGGAGCCTCCCTGGAGGCGGCCCTCGAGGCCGCAACCGCCATGGAGCTCTTCCAGAACTGGGTCCTGGTCCACGACGACATAGAGGACGGCTCGGAGGAACGCCGGGGCCGCCCCGCCCTCCACCGCCTCCACCCCATGCCCCTGGCCCTGAACGCGGGGGACGCCCTGCACGCCGAGATGTGGGGCCTCCTCACAGAAGGCCTTGCCCGGGGGCTTTACGGGCCGGAGGTGCTCTTGGAGTTCCACGAGGTGGTGCGCCGCACCGCCTACGGGCAGCACCTGGACCTCCTCTGGACCCTCACCGGGAGCTGGACCTCCGCCCCGAGGACTACTTCCACATGGTGGCCCACAAGGCCGCCTACTACACCGCCGTGGCCCCCTTGCGCCTTGGGGCCCTCCTCGCCGGAAAGACCCCGCCCGCCGCCTACGAGGAGGGGGGGCTCAGGTTGGGGACGGCCTTCCAGATTGTGGACGACGTCTTAAATCTGGAAGGGGACGAGCCTACGGCAAAGAACGGGCCGGGGACCTGTACGAGGGCAAGCGCACCCTGATCCTCCTCCGTTTCCTGGAAGAAGCCTCCCCCGAGGAAAGGACCGGGCGGAGGCCCTCCTCCGCCTCCCCCGGGAGGAAAAGCCCGAGGAGGAGGTGCGCTGGCTTTGGGAAAGGCTCCTGGCCTCTCAGGCCCTCTCCTGGAGCAAGGCCACGGCCAAGAGGCTCAAGGAGGAGGGGTTCCAAGCCCTCCTTCCTGCCCTGGAGGGCCTTCCAGGGAAAGGGGCGGCGGGCCTTCTCCGGGAACTCCTCACCGCCTTGGTGGAGCGCCGGGCATAATGGGGCCATGCAGGGAGTGCGCTTCAAGGTCATCACCGGGAACGATCCGGACATATTCCAGGAGAGGCTGAATCGCTTTGTGGAAAGCCTGCCGGAAAACACCGTCCTGGTGGAGGTAAGGTTCGCCGTTTCCGAGGGCCCCTCTCCCCTCTTCGCCGCCCTGGTCCACTACAAGGAAGTGGAGGAATGGCGGGAGTAGAGGCCTTCCGCTTCTTCCTGGCCCTCCGGGGCGAGGCCAAGCGGGAGGAGGTGCGGGCCCGGTTTCCCCGGCTCGTCCCTCTCCTCCAGGCCCTGGGGGAGGAGGTGGAGGCCCGGGGGGAGACCTTCTACCTCAAAAGCCCCCTCCGCCTCTCCTGGTTCGCCCCCCTGTTCAGGACCCAGTACGCTCCCCTCCTCCCCGAGGCCGAAAGGGCCTTGGCCCTGGAAAGGCTCCTGGAGGCCGCCTTCCGCTCCGCCGAGGCGGGAGAAGCGCCGGTGGAGGGGGAGGGGCTTCTTGGGGTAGCCCGCCTCTTCCAAAGGGGAAGCGAGGCCCTCCTTAAGGGGGATTACCGGGAGGCCCTCCACCGCTTTGGGGAAGGCCTGGGCCTCCTGGAAAAGGCGGGGCTCCCCTTCCCCGCCACCGCCCTGGCCCTCCTGGCCTGGGCCCAGGAGGCTTCCGCCCCGGAGGTAAGGGCCGGGAAACCGCCCGCAAGGCCCTGGAGCGGGCCCGGACCCCCTTCGCCCGGGAAGCGGCGGAAAGGGTTCTCGCCCAGGCCACAAAGGAGAGGAGGCCCGGGCTAGAATGGGGGCATGGGGGGGCTTAGGCGGGTCTACCTGGCCCGGCCCCGGGGTTTTTGCGCCGGGGTGGTGATGGCCATCGAGGCGGTGGAGCGCTGGGCGGAGGCCCTCAAGGAAAAGGGGGAGCTCGTGGTCTACCACGAGATCGTCCACAACCGGGTGGTGGTGGAGCGCCTCAAGGCCAAGGGGGTCCACTTCGTGGAGGACCTCGCCGAGGTGGAGAGGCTGAGGCAGGAGCGGCGCCTCGCGGACACGGTGGTCTTCTCCGCCCACGGCCACCCGCCCGCCGTCCGCAGGCAGGCGGCGGAGATGGGCCTCACCGTCCTGGACGCCACCTGCCCCCTGGTGACCAAGGTGCACACCGAGGCGAGGCGCTACGCGGAGGAGGGGTACTGGATCCTCCTCATCGGGGACTCCGCCGACCACCAGGAGATCAAGGGCACCTACGGGGAGGCCCCGGAGAGGACCCTCCTGGTGGCGGTGCACACCCACGTGGGCAAAGACCCCCGCTTGGCCGACCCCCGCACCGTGGAGGTGCCGGACCCCGAAAAGGTGGTGGTCCTCACCCAGACCACCCTGAGCGTGGACGACACCCTGGCCACCATAGGGATCCTCAAAAAAACGCTTTCCCAAGCTGGTGGTCCCCGCCCGCAAGGACCTCTGCTACGCCACCCAGAACCGGCAGGAGGCGGTGAAGCGCATCGCCCCCAAGGTGGAGGCCTTCCTGGTCCTCACGAGCCCCCACTCCTCCAACGGGATGCGCCTTTTGGAGCTCGCCCAAAGCCTGGTGGGCCGGGCCTACCGGCTGGAGCGGCCCGAGGAGCTGGAGGAGGCCTGGCTCGAGGGCGTGGAAAGCCTGGGAATCACCTCCGCCGCCAGCACCCCCGAGGACCTGGTGCAGGGGGTGGTGGCCCACCTTAAGGCCCGCCACCCGGGCCTCGAGGTGGTGGAGGAGGGGGAGTGGGAGACGATCGCCTTCCGCGAGCCCAAGCCCCTCTCCCCCGAGGAGGTCCTGCAGGGTGCTTGACCTGAGGCTTTCCGTGGCCCCCATGGTGGACCGCACGGACCGGCACTTCCGCTTCCTGGTGCGGCAGGTGAGCCAGGGGGTGAGGCTCTACACGGAGATGACCGTGGACCAGGCGGTGCTCCGGGGAAACCGGGAGCGCCTCCTGGCCTTCCGCCCCGAGGAGCACCCCGTCGCCTCCAGCTTGCGGGCAAGGACCCCAGGAGCCTGGCGGAGGCGGCCAGGATCGGGGAGGCCTTTGGCTACGACGAGGTGAACCTCAACCTGGGCTGCCCCTCGGAGAAGGCCCAGGAAGGGGGGTACGGGGCCTGCCTCCTCTTGGACCTGGCGCGGGTGCAAGAGATCCTGAAGGCCATGGTGGAAGCCGTCCGCGTCCCCGTGACGGTGAAGATGCGCCTGGGCCTGGAAGGAAAGGAGACCTACGGGGGGCTCGTCTGGGCCGTGGAGGCCATGGCGGAGGCGGGGGTGAGGGTCTTCGTCGTCCACGCCAGAAGCGCCCTCCTCGCCCTCTCCACGAAGGGGAACCGCGAGATCCCCCCCCTGCGCCACGACTGGGTCCACCGGCTTAAGGAGGACTTCCCCCACCTCGCCTTCGTCACCAACGGGGGAATAAGGAGCCTGGAGGAGGCCCTCTTCCACCTCTTGCGGGTGGACGGGGTCATGCTGGGGCGGGCGGTCTACCAGGACCCCTTCGTCCTGGAGGAGGCGGACCGGAGGGTCTTTGGCCTTCCCCACCGGCCAAGCCGCCTCGAGGTGGCCCGGAGGATGCGGGCCTACCTGGAGGAGGAAGCCCTAAAGGGGACGCCCCCTTGGGCGGTACTGAGGCACATGCTCCACCTCTTCCGGGGAAGGCCGGGAGGTAAAACCTGGCGTAGGCTCCTCTCGGAGGGGCGCTCCCTTCAGGCCCTGGATCGGGCCCTACGGCTTATGGAGAAGGAGGTAGGCCAGGAGGGCGAGGAGGAAAACCCACACCCAAAGGGGCACCCGGAAGGAGCGCTGGGGCTTGCCCGTGAGGGGGTCTAGGGAGGGGGGCGGGGCCATCTTCAGGCGGGTCGCCCGCTTCATGTGGGCCACCATCTTGTCCAGGTCCCCCTTCCGCTTGTAGAGGGCAGCCAGGTTCTCGTGGAGGAGGGGGTCCTCGGGGGCGAGCTGGAGGGCCTTTTGGTAGAGGGCGAGAGCCTCCTCCAGCTCCCCCCCCTCGAGGTGGAGGGTCCCCAGGTTGGTGAGGGCCCGGTGGTGGAGGGGGTCAAGCTCCAGGGCCCTCCGGAAGCGCTCCAGCGCCTCCTCCCGCCTGCCTCCCGCACCGCCTTCACCCCCAGGACCACCTCTTTCTCGGCGGCAAAGAGGGGGTCGTCCAGGGCCTCGGGATCCTCTTCCAGAAGGGCAAGCCCCCTTAAAAGCCGCTCCCGCGCCCCTTCGGGGAAGCCCTCGGCGTAGGCCCGCGCCCCGGCGTAGTCCTTGCGCCGGAGAAGGGCGAGGAAGCGCGCAAGGGCCTCGTCCGGCACCACCCCTCCATCCTAAGGGATCAGCAAGGCCTCCCGGTACACCTCCCGGTAGGCCCGCGCCGGCCCCTCCCAGGAGAAGTCCTTCTCCATGGCCCTAAGGCCCATCGCCTCTGCCCCCAGGCGGAAGAGGCGGAGCACGCCGTAAAGAAGCCCTTCGGTGGTAGCTTTGGAAAAGAACCCCGGTCCTCCCGTCTTCTACGGTGTCCTTCAGCCCCCCCACCGCCCGGGCCACGGGGGGGGTGCCGTAGCGGCTTGCGATCATCTGCACCAGGCCGCAGGGCTCAAAGCGGCTCGGGACCAAGACCGCCTCCGCCCCGGCGTAGGCCAGGCGGGCCATGGCCTCGTCGTAGGCAGGGAGGAAGCGTATGCCTTCGGGGTTTTCCTCCCCCGCCCGGAAGAGGGCCTCCTGAAGCCCCTCGTCCCCCACGCCTTGGACGTAGAGGCGAAAGCCCATCTCCAGGAGGCGGGGGAGGGCCTCGAGGACGAGGTCCAGGCCCTTCTGGGGGTCCAGGCGGCCCACGTAGGCGAGAACGGGAGGCCTAAGCCCCGTCCTCTCCCGGAAGGCCTCCTTGGCCCGGGCCTTGCCCGAGGGGTCCTCCCGGGTGTAGGGGGCGGGGAGGTAGGGGTCATGGGCGGGGTCATAAACCTCCCTATCCAAGCCGTTCAGGATGCCCCTAAGCTTCCCGGCGTGCTTCCTCAAGACCCCGTCCAGGCCCATGCCGAACTCCGGGGTCTGGATCTCCTCGGCGTAGGAGGGGCTCACCGTGGTGACCCGGCGGGCGAAGACGATGCCCGCCTTCATCAGGTTCACCTGGCCGTAGAACTCCAGGGCCTCCATGTGAAAGAGGCCCCAGGGAAGCCCGGTCCAGGAAAAGAAAAGCCCCGGGTCCACGAGGCCCTGGTGGGCCAGGTTGTGGATGGTGTAGACCGTGGGGGCAAAGAGGGCGAGGAGGGCCGCCGTCCAGTCGTGGGCGTGGACCAGGTGGTACCCCCTGGCCACCTCCTTGGCCGCCAGGGCGAAGCGGAGGTAGCGCTCGGCGTCGTCGGGGTAGCCATAGACCCGCTCCCGCC
>BBBN01000110.1 GCA_001311585.1 Thermus sp. JCM 17653 | reverse complement strand
CCCGGGCCCAGGCGGAGGGCGCTGGCCAGGGCGCGGATGGCCTCCTCCTGGCCCACCACCCGCTTCCTCAGCTCCTCCTCCAGGTGCATGAGCTTCTGGTCGTCCTTGTCGTCCACGTAGACCCCGCCCCAGGAGTCCACCACCGCCTCGATGTCCTCCCGGGTGACGATGGGGGTGCCGTCCTCCTCCTCGGCCACGGGGAGGCCCAAGGAGGCGTTCAGGCGCACCCTCGAGGCCGCCTCGTCGATGAGGTCGATGGCCTTGTCGGGGAAGTTGCGCCCGGGAAGGGAGCGGATGCCGATCTTTACGGAAAGCTCCAGGATCTCGTCGGGGATGATCACCCGTGGTGGGCCTCGTAGCGGGGGCGGAGGCCTTTTAGGATCTCCAGCGTCTCCTCCGGGGAGGGCTCGAGGACGATCACCGGTTGGAAGCGCCTCTCCAGGGCGGCGTCCTTCTCTATGTAGCGGTGGTACTCCCCGGTGGTGGTGGCCCCGATGACCTGGATCTCCCCCCGGGCCAGGGCGGGCTTCAGGATGTTGGCGGCGTCCAGGGTGCCCTCCGCCCCGCCCGCCCCGATCAGGGTGTGGAGCTCGTCGATGAAGGCGATGACCTTGGCGTTTTTGAGCTCCTCGATGATCTGGCGCAGGCGCTCTTCAAACTCGCCGCGGTACTTGGTCCCCGCCACCACCCCGGCCAGGTCGATGGCCACCACCCGGGCCCCCTTGAGGATGGGGGGGACCCGGCCCTCCACGATGGCCTGGGCCAGGCCTTCCACGATGGCCGTCTTGCCCACCCCGGGGTCGCCGATGAGCACGGGGTTGTTCTTGGTGCGGCGGGCCAGGATCTGGATCACCCGGTTGATCTCCTCCTGCCTGCCGATCACCGGGTCCAGCCTCCCCTCCCGGGCCTCCTTGGTGAGGTCGCGGCCGTACTCGTCCAGGAAGGGGGTGTTCACCGGCTTTTCCCGCTCGCGCCCCTCGGCCATGGAGAGGATGCGCCAACGGATGGCGTCCACGTCCTTGGCGAAGTGACTGAGGATGCGGTAGGCGATCCCGTCCCCCTCGCGATGATGCCCAGGAGGATGTGCTCGGTGCCGATGACGGGGGCCCCCATGTTGCGGGCCTCGGCGCTGGCCAGCTCCATCACCCGCCGCCCTAGGTGATGGCGGGGGGTTCCCCGGTGCGGCTTCCCTCACCCCGGCCCACCAGCTCCTCCACCATGCGGCGCATGGCCTCGAGGCTCGCCCCGTACTCCTGGAGGATGCGGGCCGCCGTGCCCCCCTCGCGCATCAGGCCCAGGAGGAGGTGCTCTGGGCCGATCATGGAGTGGCCTAAACGGCTCCCCTCCTCCCTTGCGTAGTGAAAAACCAGCCTGGCGCGATCGTCGTACCTGTTCATGCTCCCCTCTACCTCACATTCTAGCCTAACCCCCCTCCCCTTGGGGGTTTGCGCCCGGGCTCACCTTGGCCCCTCGGGCATGCGTCCTTCCTCCAAGCCCAGTGCGGGTCTTTGTACGGCCCCACGCTAAGTGCCCCACCGCGGCGGGGCCCCCAAAGAGCCTTCTCCTCACCCTGTTTCGGGCGTCCCAGGTTGCGAAAACAACGTGCGGGCACTTAGCTTGGGCCAGCATGGGGTGGTATAAGATGCCCTCTAACCGGGGGCCCTCGCCCCTAGGGAGGAAGAATGCCAGCGAGCACCCTCGAGGAACTGGTGGCGCTTTGCAAGCGGCGTGGGTTTATCTTCCAGGGCTCGGAGATCTACGGGGGCCTCCAGGCACCTACGATTACGGGCCCTTAGGGGTGGAGCTGAAGAACAACCTGAAGCAAGCCTGGTGGCGCAGAAACGTCTACGAGCGGGACGACATGGAGGGTCTGGACGCCAGCGTCCTCACCCACCGCCTGGTCCTCCACTACTCCGGGCACGAGGCCACCTTCGCCGACCCATGGTGGACAACCGCCTCTCCAAGAAGCGCTACCGCCTGGACCACCTTCTGAAGGACCAGCCCGAGGAGGTCCTCGGGCGGCTTTACCGGGCCATGGAGGTGGAAGGGGGCCTCCACGCCCTGGTCCAGGCCATGATGCGGGCCCCGGAAAGGGCCGGGGGGGCCATGACCGCCGCCGGGGTCATAGACCCCGCCACGGGGGAGCCTGGGGACTGGACCCCGCCCCGCTACTTCAACATGATGTTCAAGACCTACGTGGGCCCTGTGGAGGAGGAGGCCGCCTTGGCCTACCTCCGCCCGGAGACCGCCCAGGGCATCTTCGTCAACTTCAAGAACGTCCTGGACGCCACGAGCCGCAAGCTTCCCTTCGGCATCGCCCAGATCGGCAAGGCCTTCCGCAACGAGATCACCCCCAGGAACTTCATCTTCCGGGTGCGGGAGTTTGAGCAGATGGAGATCGAGTACTTCGTCCGCCCGGGGGAGGACGAGTACTGGCACCGCTACTGGGTGGAGGAGCGGCTCAAGTGGTGGCAGGAGATGGGCCTAAGCCGGGAGAACCTGGTCCCCTACGAGCAGCCCCCGGAGGAGCTCGCCCACTACGCCAAGGCCACCGTGGACCTCCTCTACCGCTTCCCCCACGGCCTGGAGGAGCTGGAGGCATCGCCAACCGCACGGACTTTGACCTGGGGAGCCACACCAAGGACCAGGAGGCCCTAGGGATCACGGCCAAGGTCCTCAGGAACGAGCACTCCACAGCGCCTGGCCTACCGCGACCCCGAGACGGGGAAGTGGTTCGTGCCCTACGTGATAGAGCCCTCCGCCGGGGTGGACCGGGGGGTCTTGGCCCTCCTCGCCGAGGCCTTCACCCGGGAGGAGCTTCCCAGCGGGGAAGAGCGCATCGTCCTCAAGCTCAAGCCCCAGCTCGCCCCCATCAAGGTGGCGGTGATCCCCCTGGTGAAAAACCGCCCCGAGATCACCGAGTACGCTAAGCGCCTCAAGGCCAGGCTGCAGGCCCTGGGCCTCGGGCGGGTGCTCTACGAGGACACGGGCAACATCGGCAAGGCCTACCGCCGCCACGACGAGGTGGGCACGCCCTTCGCCGTCACCGTGGACTACGATACCCTCGGCCAGGGCAAGGACGGCACCACCAAGCTCAAGGACACGGTGACGGTGCGGGACCGGGACACCATGGAGCAGATAAGGCTCCACGTGGACGAGCTGGAGGGCTTCCTTCGGGAGAGGCTTAGGTGGTAAGCTATAGGCATCTTCGCGGGGCGCCTTGGGCAGGAACAAGCAGCTTCGCAAGCGGCTGGAAGGTCAGCATCACCGTGAAGATTAGGGAGGAGCTGGAGAGGGCTAACCCCGACTGGGGGTTGATTGGAAAGTGGGAAAGGGAGATCCGGGCATGGGAAGGGGAACGAAGGCGGCTACTCCGCAGGTTGAGAAGGTAGTGGGCCTACCTGACCCCATCTGGCAGGAGCTCTTTGAGGAGGTGGACCGCCTCAAGGCAGTGTACCAAAGGCTGAAGGAGGCTCCTCCGGAAGCGCGAAGCGCCTTGGAGGAGGAGGTCCTCCATAGCCTCACCCACCTCTGGGCCCACACCCGGGTCATGTGGGAAGAGCTAGAGCTTACGGAGGGCGCATGAGGGTGGCCGTGGTGGGGGCCACGGGGGCCGTGGGGCGGGAGATCCTCAAGGTCCTCGAGGCCCGGAACTTTCCCCTAAGCGAGCTCAGGCTTTACGCCTCCCCCCGCTCCGCCGGGGTGCGCCTCGCTTTCCGGGGCGAGGAGATGCCCGTGGAGCCCTTGCCCGAGGGGCCTCTCCCTGTGGACCTGGTGCTGGCGAGCGCTGGGGGAGGCCTTTCCAAGGCCAAGGCCTTGGTCTGGGCCGAGGGCGGGGCCTTGGTGGTGGACAACTCCAGCGCCTGGCGCTACGAGCCTGGGTGCCCTGGTGGTGCCCGAGGTGAACCGGGAGAAGATCTTCCAGCACCGGGGTCTCATCGCCAACCCCAACTGCACCACGGCCATCCTGGCCATGGCCCTGTGGCCCTTGCACCGGGCCTTCCAGGCCAAGCGGGTCATCGTGGCCACCTACCAGGCGGCCTCGGGCGCCGGGGCCAAGGCCATGGAGGAGCTCCTCAGGGAGACCCACCGCTTCCTCCACGGGGAAGCGCCGGGGGCGGAGGCCTTCGCCCATCCCCTCCCCTTCAACGTCATCCCTCACATAGACTCGTTCCAGGAAAACGGCTACACCCGCGAGGAGATGAAGGTGGTCTGGGAGACCCACAAGATCTTCGGGGACGACTCCATAAAGATCAGCGCCACGGCGGTGCGGGTGCCCACCCTAAGGGCCCACGCCGAGGCGGTGAGCGTGGAGTTCGCCCGCCCCGTGACCCCGGAGGCGGCCCGGGAGGTCCTAAAGGAGGCCCCGGGGGTGGAGGTGGTGGACGAGCCCCAGGTCAAGCGCTACCCCATGCCCCTCACCGCCAGCGGCAAGTGGGACGTGGAGGTGGGGCGGATCCGGAAAAGCCTCGCCTTTGAGAACGGCCTGGACTTCTTCGTGGTGGGGGACCAGCTCTTGAAGGGGGCCGCCTTAAACGCCGTGCAGATCGCCGAGGAGTGGCTTAAGGGCGCCTGAGCCAAAGCCAGTACTCCAGGTTCCCCTCCTTGCCCGGGAGGGGGCTTTCCCTTTCCCCCAGGACCTGGAAGCCCAGCTCCCTGGCCTTTTCCCGCACCCGCCTTAGGGCCTCCCGCCGCTTGGCCTCCTCCCGCACCACCCCCTTGTGGGCCCCGGGGCCCAGCTCAAACTGGGGCTTCACCAGGACGAGCGCCTCCCCTTGGGGCTTGAGGAGTTCCAGGACCTTGGGGAGGAGGAGGTGGAGGAGATGAAGGAAACGTCCATCACCACCAGGTCCACGGGCTCCGGCAGGACCAGGGTGCGGGCGTCCTCTTCCTCCAGGGCCACCACCCGGGGGTCTTCCCGCAGGCGGGGGTGGAGCTGGTCCTTGCCCACGTCCACGGCGTAGACCCGCCTCGCCCCTCGCTCCAAAAGGACCTGGGTGAACCCCCCGGTGCTCGCCCCCAGGTCGGCAGCGACCTTGCCCCTGGGCTCCACGGGGAAGGCCTCTAAAGCCCCGAGGAGCTTGTAGGCCCCCCGGCCCACGTACCGCTCCTCCGCTAGAAGTTCCACGGCGGCGCCCTCGGGCACGGGGTGGGCGGGCTTTTGCACCACCTTTCCCCCCACCCGTACCTTGCCTCCTGGATCAGGCGCTTGGCCTTCTCCCGGCTTTCCACCAGGCCCCGTTCCACCAGGTAGCGGTCCAGGCGCACGAGTATTATGCTTCCGTGGAGCCGGAGCTTTCCGGTACCTGGTACGTGCTGGAGGGGGAGCCCGGGGAGCACCTGGTGGTGGAGGCCCTGGGGCAGAGGCTTTCCGGCATCTGGACGAGCCGGGAGCTGGCCGAGGCCTTCCTGGCCCACCACCCTCACCTGGGGATGCGGGTGAGCCCCTTGGAAAGCCCGGCCCTGAAGGAGGCTTTCTTGAGGGCTCTCGGGATGCTCCAGGTGGAGGCGGTGATGGTGGACTACCGGCCCGGGGTCCACCGGGCGCAGGTGGCCAAGGTGGAGGACCTTCTCAAGGAGGTGCGGCGTGGGTAGGGTTTTGGCGGCGCTTTTCCTGGTCTTGGCCTTCGGCGTGGCCCAGCGGGCCGAGGTCAGCGTGGGTAGCCCCTTCGGGCTTCAGGGGGGCCTGCGCTTCGCCCTTGTGCCCCTCCTGGCCGAGGGGCGGG
>BBBN01000109.1 GCA_001311585.1 Thermus sp. JCM 17653 | reverse complement strand
CGCGGCCACCGCCGCGGCGCTCCCCCCGCTACTCCCCCCGGGGACCTTTCCGGATCAAAGGGGTTCCTGGTGGGAAAAAAAGGCGGAGTGCTCCGTGGAGGAGCCCATGCCGAACTCGTCCAGGTTGGTCTTTCCCAGGACCAGGCGCCAGGGCCTTTAGCCTCGCCACCGCCGTGGCCTCGTAGGGGGAAGGAAGTTTTCCAGAAGGCGGCTTCCCGCCGTGGTGCGGAGGCCCCGGGTGGCGATGTTGTCCTTTACCGCCACCACGAGGCCCGCCAAAGACCGCCCAGGATCCACCGCCTCCGCTTCCTCAAGAAGCCTTTCGTTCAGGGTAAGGAACGCCCCGAGGCTCGGGTCCAGGGCCTGGACCCGCTTCAGGTAGGCCTCGGCCACCTCCCTGGGGGAAACCTCCCCCCGGGCTACCCGGGCGCGGATCTCGTGGGCCAACATGCCCCCACTATAGCCCGAAGTGGAGGCGAAGCCAGTCCCGGAAGCCCACGTACGCCCCCTCGCCCCCCCGGGCAGGTAGGTAACGTCCCCCGGCTCGTGGCGGAACCAGGTGTACTGCCTCTTGGCGTAGGCCTTCACCGCCCGGATGTCCCGCTCCAGCGCCTCCTCTAGGCCGTAGGCCCCCTGGAGGTGGCCCGCCACCTCCTTGTAGCCGATGGCCTGCAAGGCGGTGGGCATCCTGGGGTAGCGTTCAAGGAGCCCCCGCACCTCCTCCACAAGCCCCCGGGCGAACTGGGCCTTGGCCCTCTCCTCCAGCCTCGGGAACAGCCAGGCCCTTTCGGGCCAGAGGACGAGCTTTTTGTAGCGGAAGCGGGGAGGCCTTTTTGGGAAACCGGGCCGGGGGGGTGCCCGTGCGCCGCAGGACCTCCAGGGCCGGACGAGCCTTCTCGGGTTCCGCCCCACCCGGCGGGCGTCCTGGAGGCTCGCCTGGGCGAGTTCCGAAAGAAGGGCCTCGAGGCCCCGCTCCTCAAGCTCTTCCCACAGGGCCTCCTGGACCCTGGGGTCGGGCGGGGGAAGTTGGTGAAGCCCCTCGGAGAGGGCGCGGATGTAGTAGCCCGTCCCCCCCACCACCAAGGGAAGACGCCCCCTGGCCAGCACCCCGGCGATGGCCTCCTCCGCCAGGTCTAGGTAGCGGGCCACGCTCATGGCCTCGTGGGGCTCGAGGACGTCCACCAGGTGGTGGGGCACCCGGGCCCGCTCCTCGGGGGAGGGCTTGTCCGTGCCGATGTCCAGGCCCCGGTAGACCATGGTGGCGTCGGCGGAGATGACCTCGAGGGGCAGCTCCTCCCCAAGCCTCAGGGCAAGGAGGGTCTTCCCGCTACCCGTGGGCCCAGCGAGAACGGGGATGACCTCCACATCCCTTATGCTAAGGGCATGTTAGAGCGCCTGGACCGCTTGGAGACCCTGCGGAAGCTCAAAGAACTGCAGGAGCGCATCGCCGAGCTGGCTACCAGCTCACCGGCGAGGAGCCCGCCGCCTGGGCCCCCAGGGTGGACCTTTTAGAAGACGAGGACCACTACATCCTCCTGGTGGATCTCCCGGGAGTTCGGCCCGAGGACCTGGAGCTTTTGGAGGAGGGAAGCCGCGTGACCCTGGCGGGGGTGCGCCATCCCCTTCCCGGAACCTACCTCCTGGAGGAGCGGCCCATGGGCACCTTCCGCCGCACCCTGGACCTGCCGGGGCCCATCGAAGAGGGCACGGCCCAGGCGAGCCTGCGCCACGGAGTGCTGGAGGTGCGCTTCCGGAAGCGCACGGGCACCCCCCTCCCCGTGGCTCAGTAGCGCACTTGGTGGCAGGCCCGGCACCGGGGCTCGTAGTGCTCCTCCGCTCCCACCAGGATCACGGGGTCGGTGTAGCGGGCCGGTTGGCCGTTCACCAAGCGCTGGGTCCGGGTGGCGGGGGCACCGCACCGGGGACAGATGGCGGTGAGCTTCTCCACGAACTCCGCCCGGGCCAAAAGCTCGGGCATGAGGCCAAAGGGCTCCCCGCGGAAGTCCAGGTCCAGCCCCGCCAGGATCACCCGTACCCCCCTTTGGGCCAGGCGTTCCACCAAGGGAAGGAGCCCCTCGTCCAGAAACTGGACCTCGTCCACCGCTACCACGTCGGGCAGGGGGTCCAGGTGGGCTTCCATCTCCTGGGCGCGCCCTACAGGGATGGCCTCCACCCTCTCCCCATCGTGGCTTACCACATAGGCCGGGTGGTACCGGTTGTCCAAGCGAGGCTTGAAGACCACCACCCGCTGCCTTGCGATGAGGGCCCGCTTGACGCGGCGGATGAGCTCCTCGCTTTTCCCGGAGAACATGGGGCCGGCGATCACCTCAATCCAACCCTGGCGGTGGAGTACAGGGGGCATGGGGTCCTCCCGATAAAGAAGCTTAAACGCAACCTGGGGGCCCTAGGGCCCCCAGGTCCAGCGAGCCCCTACCGCCCCTTGCGGTAGGAGTCCCCGTAGCGGCGCTGGAAGCGCTCTACCCTGCCCTCCGTGTCCACGAACCGCTGCTGGCCCGTGTAGAAGGGGTGGCACTTGCTGCAGACCTCCACGTGGATCTCGGGCTTTACCGAGTAGGTATGGATGACGTTGCCGCAACCGCAGATGATGCGGGCGGGAACCAGCTGAGGGTGGATGCCTTCTTTCACGCTCGCCTCCTCTCGCACGGTCTTGGCCGTGCGAAAACCATCTTCCAGTCTAAGGGCGGAGGGCCTAAGAAGCAAGGCCTACCGGGGCGGGGGAAGGCGCCGCCAAGTAGGGCCCCAAAGCCGCCGCCTAAGCCCCTGCCAGGCCCCATACCCCAGGCCGACCACCAGGGCCACCGCCGCCAAAAGCCAGACCACGCCCAGCACCGCTAAGCCCAGGAGGGCAAGGAAGAGTAGCCAAGGCGCATACGGAGGAATCCGCACCCCTTTATGCTAGCCGGGGTTCGTGCTAGAATGGTGAGTGCCCCAGGGCAGGGGTGCGGTCGCGCCCGGAGGCCTAAACCTCTGGGTGAGGAAAGTCCGGGCACCATAGGGCAGGGTGCCAGCTAACGGCTGGGCGGGGTAACCCGACGGAAAGTGCCACAGAGAAGAGACCGCCAGCGGCCGGGGATTCCCCCGGTGCGGGCAAGGGTGAAACGGTGGGGTAAGAGCCACCGCCTAGCCTGGCAACAGGCTGGGGCACGGCAAACCCCACCCGGTGCAAGGCCCGGTAGGCAGGAAGGGCTTGCCCGGCCCGTGAGAACCTGCGGGATGGGCCGCTTGAGGCCGGTGGCGACACCGGTCCCAGAGAGATGACCGCATAAAACAGAACCCGGCTTACGCCCTGCCCTGGACCCCCTCGAGGCCCGCCTCGAGGGGGTTGCTTTTATGGGGAGAAGCGCCACATACGGGAACAGGAAAACCGGTCCATCCCCACGTGCGTGGGGACTACTTCACGGAGGGGGGATGCCTCCCCTCCGAGCGGTCCATCCCCACGTGCGTGGGGACTACTGCTCACGTGAACCTCGGCGAGGTCGCTGTGGCGGTCCATCCCCACGTGCGTGGGGACTACGGATGCGCAGCCACGGGGGAAGGGCCTCCACGCGGTCCATCCCCACGTGCGTGGGGACTACACCGGGTGAACAGCCAGGAGCACCGCCTGGAGCGGTCCATCCCCACGTGCGTGGGGACTACGGTCTTCTCGCCCACCCCTCTGCCATGTCCGCTCGGTCCATCCCCACGTGCGTGGGGACTACACATGACCAGGACGGCAAAAACATTCTGTTACCCCCCTTTATGTGTCTTTCGGGGAGTTATAACAGGCAACCTTTTCAAGTTCCCCAGCCCCCTGGCAGAGATGGAGGCTATCCCCACCATAGCACACCCAGCGCCGTCCGCAAGCCGGACAGGAGAAACCAAAGCGGCGCAAGGTGGGCGAAGTTCCCTCCGCTCGAGCCACCGAAATGGCCTCCTCGGCCAGGTGGGGGAAAGGTGGGATATAGGTGGGAGAGAGTGGAAATCTGTGGGGAGTGCGTGGTATACTCCGAGCGAAAAGCCTCGCTTGGGTAAGGCCTGCACCTCCTCTAACCCAAGGGGCGGACCCCAGCGAAGGTGGGAGCGGGTGGGAAATGCCTTTCGGTGAGTACCAGTACAGCCTGGACGACAAGGGGCGGGTGGTCATCCCCGCCCCCTTCCGGGACTTCCTGGAAGACGGCCTGGTACTCACCCGTGGGATGGAGGGGTGCCTCTACGTCTTCCCTTCCGACCGTTGGCGCAAGATCGAAGAGCAGCTGGTCAACCTCCCCCTCACCGACGCCGAGGCCCGCGCCTTTGTCCGCTTTTTCTACTCGGGGGCCCACAAGACCCGGATGGACAACGCCAGCCGGGTCCTGATCCCTCCACCGCTGCGCCAGTTCGCTGGGCTCCAGGAAGGGGGCGAGGTGGTAGTAGCCGGAGCCCCGGGCAGGCTGGAGATCTGGAGCCAGGAACGCTGGTGGAAAACCATTGAAGAAATCATGCGCCACCCACCGGCCCCCGAGGCGCTCAAGGGACTCATTGGATAGGTATTTATGGAGACCATTACCCGGCACATTCCCGTCTTGTACCAGGAAGCCCTGGACTTCCTGAGGGTAGAACCCGGTAAGGTGTATGTGGACGCCACCTTGGGAGGCGCTGGCCACGCCCGGGGCATTCTGGAACGGGGGGGGCTGGTCCTGGGGCTGGACCAAGACCCCGAGGCCGTAGCCCGGGCCCAGGCCTTGGGTTTGCCAGGCCTACAGGTGTACCAGGCGAACTTCCGCCGCCTGGCGGAAGTACTTCGCCAAGCCGGGATAGAAGAGGTGGCGGGAATCCTGGCGGACCTCGGGGTTTCCAGCTTCCACTTAGAAGACCCCAGGCGGGGCTTCAGCTACCAGAAGGAAGGCCCCCTGGACATGCGCATGGGGGAAGAAGGCCCCAGGCCGCCGAGGTGGTCAACACCCTTTCCTTGGAAGAGCTTTACCGCATCCTGCGGGACCTGGGAGAGGAAAAGCAAGCTTGGCGCATCGCCAAGGCCATCGTGGAGGCCAGGAGGAAAAAGCCCATCCAGACCACCACGGAACTGGCGGAAATCGTCCGCCAGGCGGTGGGCTTCCGCAAGGCCGGGCACCCCGCCCGCAAGACCTTCCAGGCCCTGCGCATGTACGTGAACGACGAGCTTAGCGCTCTAGAGGAGTTTCTCGCCCAGGCCGCCCAGGCCCTCGCCCCTGGGGGGCGGCTTGTGGTCATCACCTTCCACTCCCTCGAGGACCGGCTGGTGAAGCGGTTTCTCAAGGCGAGCGGCCTAAAGGTGCTCACCAAAAAGCCCGTGCTCCCCTCCCCGGAAGAGGTGGCGCAAAACCCCCGCGCCCGGAGCGCCAAGCTGCGGGCCGCGGAGAAGGAGGCCTTGTGAGGAGCGTCTGGCGCTTCGGTCTCCTCTACCTTTTGGCCCTCCTCCTCCTCTTCGCCGCAGGCCACCGCAACCAGCTGGAAAAGGCCCGCCTAGCCAGATGGAGGGGCGCATAGAACGCCTCAAGGCCGAGGAGGAAGCCCTCCTCAAGGAAACCTGGCGCCTAAGCAGCCTCACCGGGTGCTGGAGTGGGCGGAGAAGGAAGGGTTTGTGCCCATGAGCCAGGGGAGGTGGGAACGGTGACCGCGGGCGCCAACCGGGTGCCCCTGGTCTTCCTGGGGATGGGCCTCTACCTGGTCCTTTTGGCCCTGGGGGTCTACGCCCTGGTAAGCCGGGGGCCGCGGCCAGCCCCTCTGCCC
>BBBN01000108.1 GCA_001311585.1 Thermus sp. JCM 17653 | reverse complement strand
TGGAAGCCTGAGCGGGCTTTTGAGGCGGGGGGGAGAGGGGGTCAAGGGGGAATAGCCCCCTCCCCCACCCCCGGCCTTCTAGGGGCCTTAGGGCGGGCCGTGGGCCCCTCGGGGGTGCGGTGTGGCCTCACCGAGAATCTCATGGAGAGGTGCGGCGGGGAACGAAGATGCGGGACCAAAAGCCCGGGCCTTTTCCGAGGAACCGTAGAAGTGCAAGTTTCAGCTGGCTTTCTCGCAGAGGACAGCGCCAGAAGTTTCTAATAATCGAGGAGCCGGCCGCTGCGCCTTCCCCAGCTATAACTGTGGGCAAATGCCACGCCGCCAACCAACACCCAAAACACGGTTACAGCCAGTAGCGGCCCGAACCCCTCTCCTAGAAAAACCCTAACCGCCCATTCCAAGGGATTCAGCGTGTTCAATGTGCGTAAGGCTAAGGGTAACTTTTCCCCTGGCACGAAGAACCCGGAAAAAAAGGAGAAGATAAAAGGTGAGCATCTCGGTAAAGCTCCCCACTTGCTTGTAGCGCAGTGAGGCTGCGAGCAACGAAAGGCCGAGCCCCCAAACGCCTGTCAGCGCCAGCAAGCTGGCGGCCAGCGCTTCCGGCCCGAGGCCAGCCAGCGAAACACCGCTCAGCCTAGCGTAAACTGCTAGGGCAGCGACCCAGGGCAGGGCCATCGAAAGCTCAGCGAGGGAGAGCGCAACGACAAGGGCCGCGGGGGAGTGGGGCGAGGCGAGCAACCGGCCTAGCGTGCCCAGATAAGCTTCCTCCAGAAAGAAGTTGGCCATCCTTGCCAGCAAGTGCGCGGCGAGATACCAGAGTAAAAATCCGGCTACGTAGGCCGGTCGCGCTGAATACCCCTGGCTGGTATACAGAATGGCGGTAAAGAAAAACACCTTCACTAAAAGTCCAAGCGCATAATCGGTAAAATAGCGCCTCTGAAGGGCAAAGCTGCGTGCCAGAAAAGCGCGAAAAAGGGGAGTCACCGGTACACCTCCAAAAGCCAATTCCGGAGCGTTTCTGGGTCATGGACCCCTTTGGCTGCGAGATCCGAACGAACCGCGATCTCGCGAACTTCACCTCCTTTCAGCACTATGAAACGGTCGGCAACTTCCCAGGCCAAAACCGGGTCGTGCGTGGTAATGAGAACCGTGGGGAGTTCCTTGATACGCGCAATGAGGTCGTTTTGCGATTGGAGATCGAGCCCCAAGGTCGGTTCATCGAGGACATAGGCCGCAGCTTCCTGTATCAGGGTGCTGGCAAGGGCGAGTCGCTGTTTCTGTCCACGCGAGAGGTTCTGGGCCAACCGGTCTCTCGCTTCCCCCAGACCAAACGCGGACAGCAACTCTAAGCCTTTCTCACGGATGGTGCGTTCGGGGACACCCGCGAGCCTGCCGTAAAAAAAGCAAGTTCTCCCAGGCTGTCAGGTATCCGTAGAGGTTCTCGGCCTCCTCAAAAAGAAAGCTTAGCCAGCGCCGTTTGCCCGGAGTAGGGCGGCTTCCGAACACCTTAAGCTCGCCGGCATCTGGTTCCACCAACCCAGCGATGATCTTCACCAACGTGGTCTTGCCTGCCCCGTTCGGACCGAGGAGAACTACCCGCTCCCCCGTCCGCAGGAAAAAAAATCTACTCCCCGGAGCAGGTGTCCCCCCGGGGTAGGTTTTCACGACACCTTTAGCTTCAACGACGTACGGCTGCCCCTTCGTTGATGAGACCGCCACGGCCCTCAGTCTTGTAGTAGAGATCCGTCGAAATCGCCGTACTGTAGACAAATCGCTGAAAGGCCCCCAGGAAACCCGTCAGAAGGGCGAGGTATGTGGAGCGTATGGGAACCTCACCGTCATCCACCGCCCGTACCCAAACCCGGGGATCGTGCGCGCTGCTCTCGAGCCGATCCTTGGATTCCCTTAGAGCATCGAGGTAGGGTCCAAAGTACTCCTTGACTTTGGCGAATTGCGCCTGTTCCTTCTTGAAGGTTTCCACGAGGTTTTGTGCTTTGATCGCACTGGCCATTTCATCAAAGAGAACTGTGTTCAAATCAAGTAGCACCTTTCCTGAAAGCTCTTTGCGAAGCACATCAGGTTCGAGCTTTGGAGCCAGCGGGTTACCCGGATATTTCTCAATAGCGATGTCTTCGAGCATCATGGTGTAAGCAGCATCAATGTCGCGCAAGCGCTGCTTTGCGGTTGCCGCAAGGTCCAGGCTCTGGTTGTGGTGAGAAAGTGCCTCGTCGTACGAACCGTTAAATGCTGCAATGATGGCTTCCTCATATGCGGTGTTCGCAGCGAGAAGGGTTTCAAGCGTCATACCAACGACCCGACTCACACGAGCTGCGGAAGAAACGAGCATTATCTTTTTGGTCGGTTTGTGATTGATTCCACCCATACCCTAACTGTTGCTCTCCAACATGAGAATTTGGTGAGCCATGGAAGGGGGCGCGGGTGCGGCTTCCCGGGGAGGTCCCCTTCGTGGTGCGCTTCCTGGCCCGGAGGCCCCACCTCCTTCCCGCCCCCGGGGGGCTGGTGCTGGTCCTGGGGGTGGTGGAGCGGGGGAGGCTTTTGGGGGAGGCGGTCCTGCGCCTGCCTCTTCCTCCCTCGGAGCTCCCCGGGGCCCCTCTCCCGGCCTCTAAGGGCCTAGAAGGCCGCCCCCTCGAGGGGCCAAAGGGGGAAGCCCCCCACCCCTTCCCCGGCCTTCCAGGGGCCTTCCAGGCGGCTTGAGGGGCAAACAGAAAACCCCGGCTGAGGTGTCAGCCGGGGGTGGGGGATAAGGGTGTCCCCCTGTAAGGTGGGCTTCTCGCCCTGAGATTCGTGTCCTTCCGGGCCCGCAGGCCCTTCCGGCCACCGCCCGGGAACCCCCCGCGGGGAGCTCCGGGCTTCCCATCTCCCGGTTTCTGGGCCCGGGACGGCCCCTCCTGTACGGCCGGAGGACGCCGTGGCTGGCCCGTTTGGCCGGCCTTCGCCGCCACGGCTAGGCCCGTGGCCGCCACGCTCCCCCCTGTGGCCAGGATCCACCTCCTCCCGGAGGCTTCCCCCGGTGGGGGTAAGCGCCTGTGGTCGTGATCGTCAACGTCCCCTCGGGTACTCCACCTTCCCCTCGGGATCCCTCTCCCGGTTGTCGGGGCGGGGCAACCCCCGCCCCCGAAGCGGTGCCGAGGCCCCCTGGGTGGAAGCCCCAGGGTAAGCCGGTCTGCCCTTTCCTAGGCCCTTAGGCCAGGTTCCACCACGGCGGGTACGGGGCCCCACCGCAGCTTCCCCCCTCGTACTCGGGCAGTCTCCCCCTCTCGCGCGCCGGGTTTTCGCCGCCGCCTCGGGAGGCCTGGCTCCGTACGCCGCACGGCTACTCCCCACGGCTCACCTGTCCCCCTTCGTCCCTGCTGCCACAGGTCCGGGGTCCAGGCCGAGAGGTTCCCCCGTTAGACCGCGGTACCTGCCGCCTTCCCGCCTTCGCTACGCCCTGGCCGCACACGCGCCCTTTCCCCCTACGAGGTTCCGGAGCTCGGGGTACTCCGGGCACGGCCAAGACTTCACGGACCCCAGGCGGGGGGCTCGGAGCAGAGGGGGAGTCGCACCCCCCCCGTTACATGCCGAGCTATCGTACGCCCCCGGTTTCGCCCGCCTCCCAGCCGAAGCCAAGAGGGGGATCCCCCGGGTAGCAGGCCCTCCAGGTCTCCCTCGGGCCCCTGGCACCTCACGGTGCCCTCAGTACCGGCATGCTCCGCACACGTGATGGGGCTATGGGTTCACCCCATCCCGTGGGTGGGACTTGCACCCACTTTCCCGCGGTCAGCCCTGGGGGTTCGCCCCCAGGACCCTTTCCGGGTCGCCCAATCTCGCCCCCGATCCCTCGGGGTATGTGGATTGCGGTCGAACCGGAGGCTGTGCCCCCGGAGCGCCGCGTTGAGTGCGGGGCGAGCCAGGATTTTCCCCCGGCACCCCGCTTCCCCGGCTTTCGCCATCGGAGTGGCAGCTCCTAGGCTACTTGTCCGGCCCCGGCGCCACCCGGGTTTGGGTCCACCCCCACCCTACCGCGCCCGCCCCTCCCTCGTCAACCGGGTCGCCCGAAGGGAACCTCACTAAGAGCCCGGGAACGCCCCGGAACGCGTGAAAAAAAGCGTAATCCCTTGACAACCCCCCGCCCCCCCGCGCTACCCTCGCCTCAAAGGAGGCCATCATGTCTGTCTTGACCCGCCTGGAGAAGCGCCTACGAGATAAGGCCAAGCCCCGCCTCGAGGAGCGCCTCACTCTGCGCCTGGATCCCGCCACCCATAGCGCCCTGGAAGCCCTCGCCAGGGAGCACGGTATGACGCTTTCCGAGCTCGCCCGAGAGGCCCTGACGATGCTTGCGGAGGAGTACCGAGCTAGGGCGACAAAAGAGAAGGCACAAGAGCCGCCTAACGAGCAACCCGAAGAGCCTTCCGACACGCCCCCCTCCGACACGCCCCTCCTCTTCTCCGGGGCCGCCCAGGAGTAGACCGCCATGACCGACCCCGAGGACTACCCCCTCCTCAGGTCCCAAAGCGCCCTCCTGGCCCAGGCCCTGCGCCTGGTGAGCCGGGACGGGTACCGGTACTGGCAGGTCCAGACGACCCCCACGGAGAAGGTCTTGGCCGCCGTGAAGAAGCTGGACGAGAAATACGCGGTCCTCATCGGCCCCAAGGCGAGGGCCATCCGGAAGGAGGCCCGCCTCCCCGTGGGCCACCTCCTCCTGGCCCCGGTGAGCGTGATGCCCCCGCAGGACCCTCGCCCTACCTGGCCCATGCTCCTCCTGGCCACGCGCCCCCTCCCCAGGGAGGAGCTTCAACGGGTGGACCCCAGCGCCAACCCCCGCGCGCCCCTCTACTGGGTGGCCTGGCGGGAGGGGGAGTGGAAGCCCACCTATGTCCTGAAACGGGACCAAAGAGGGCGGTGGACCTGGTTCCTGGAGCCCTCCTTCCACCGGGCCCTCCTGGAGGAGGCCCTGGCCTACGCCGCCGAGGGGGACTGGAAGGCCCTCGTGGGCCACATGCGCGCCCTGGGCCACCTCCCCATGTTCAGCGGGGTGTGGAGCCAGATCCAGGAGATCCGCAAGCGGGTGCAGAAGCTCTGGGGGGACCGGCACCTGCGGGACCCCTCGGGCCAATGGAAGACCCCGCCCTGGCGGAAGGTCGTGGAGGAGTGGCCCAAGGTTCCCCTCTCCCCCATCGGGATGCGCCTCTACCCCGAGGAGCCTCCCCGGACCCTCGGGGAGTGGTGGGAGGCCCACCGGAAGGGGGGCGGAGGGTGATCCGGCGCCTCGCCGGGGTCCTCTGGGCCCTGGCCCAGACTCTCCCCGACCCCGAGCGGGACCCCGACCTGGGGCCCTTCTGCACCTACCTGCGCCAGCGGTACGGCCGCCATCCCCTCGCCCTCTCCCCCAAGGAGTGGGAGGAGGGCCTCCTGGACCTCATCGCCGAGGCCATCGCCGAGGGGTGGGACCGGTACGGGGCCCCCAGCGCGGCCCGGGACCCGGAAGGGGAGGGCTTCGTCGCCAGCTTCGAGGGGCCCGGGGAGCCCTTCACCGTGCGGGCACAGAGCAAGCGGGAGGCCTACCGGGAGGCCAGGAAGGCGTGGGTGAAGCGGCTTCTCGGGTAGGCTGGGCCCGTGCGGCGTGGCTACCTCCTCCTGCTACACGAACTCTTGCCGAAGCACGAGGCCCGCCTGCGGGTGACCTTAGAAACGGACCGTGGACGGCTGGTCTACTGGGCGGTGCAGCTGGAATGGCTGGACCCCGAGGAAGGGCGCTTTGTCTGGGTGGCCCGGTACGACACGGCCGGGGGAAGGGTCCACCGGGACCGGAACC
>BBBN01000107.1 GCA_001311585.1 Thermus sp. JCM 17653 | reverse complement strand
CGGCAAGGACCTGGTCCTCCTCCCGGGGCCCCGCCCGAGTGGCGGCCCATGTGGCGGGAGGTCCTGCCCCGGCTCGGCCTCCCCAAAAGGCCCTACGCCGAAAGGGTCTTCAAGACCTGGGGCATCGGGGAGTCGGAGATTGTGGAACGCCTGGGGGAGCTTTTCCTCCGGGAAGGGGAGGTGGAGGTCGGCACCTACCCAAGGTCCACGGGGTGGAGGTGGTGGTCCGGGGGCGGGAGGACCGGGTGGTGGAGGTTTCCGAGAAGATCAAGAAAAAAAACTCCTCAAGGAGATCTGGGGTGAGGGGGAGATCACCCTGGCCGAGGCGGTGAAAAGGCGCATGGAGCGGGAAGGGGCTACCCTTTCCACCATGGAGAGCCTCACCGGGGGGCTTCTGGGGGCGGAGATCACCCGGGTTCCGGGGGCGAGCCGCTTCTACCTGGGGGGCGTGGTATCCTATTCCCGAGGGGCCAAGGCCCGCTTCGGGGTGCCGGAGGAACTCCTTGCCAAGACGGTTTCCGCCGAGACGGCCAAGGCCATGGCGGAGGCCGCCCGTTCCCTTTTTGGGTCCACCTACGCCCTGGCCACCACCGGGGTGGCGGGCCCGGACCCCTTGGAGGGCGAGCCCGTGGGCACGGTCTACGTGGCCGTGGCGGGGCCCACCGGGGTGGAAGCCAGGCGCTACCGCTTTCCCGGAGACCGGGAGGCGGTGAGGCTTCGGAGCGTGTACGCCGCCTTGGCCCTTCTCGTGACATGAGGCTCTTCTACGCGGTTTTTCTTCCGGAGGACGTGCGGCGGGCCCTGGCGGAGGCTCAAGGGAGGGTTTCCCGCTACAAGGGCTGGAAGGAGGTGCCCCCCCACCAGCTTCACCTGACCCTGCTTTTCCTGGGGGAGCGGCCGGAGGAGGATCTGGAGGACCTCATCGCCTTGGGCCACCGCCTGGGCAGGAAGGTCCCTCCCTTCACCGCCCTCCTCAAGGGCACGGGCTACTTCCCCAACGAGGGCACCCCCCGGGTCTGGTTCGCCAAGCCGAGGGGGAGGGGTTTGCCCTCCTGGCCGAGGGCTTGAAGACCGGGGTGAGGGAGCTTCTGGGGGGGGAGGCCCTCCTGGCGGGGGGGGATAAGGACTTCAAGCCCCACATCACCCTGGCCCGGCGCAAGGCCCCGGCCCCCCGGGTGCCCCCCTTGGTCTTCGGCCTTTCCTGGCCGGTGCGGGAGTTCGCCTTGGTGCGTTCGGAGCTGAAGCCCAAGGGGCCCGTCTACACCATTCTGGAAAAGTTTCCCTTGCGAGGTGACCATGGACGAGAACAAGAGGAAAGCCCTGGAGAACGCCCTGAAGACCATTGAGAAGGAGTTCGGCAAGGGGGCGGTGATGCGCCTGGGGGAGATGCCCAGGCAGCAGGTGGACGTGATCCCCACGGGCTCCTTGGGCCTGGACCTGGCCTTGGGGATCGGGGGCATCCCCCGGGGACGGGTCATCGAGATCTACGGCCCCGAGTCCGGGGGCAAGACCACCCTGGCCCTCACCATCATCGCCCAGGCCCAGAAGCAGGGAGGGGTGGCGGCCTTCGTGGACGCGGAGCACGCCCTGGACCCCCTTTACGCCCAGAAACTCGGGGTCGAGGTGGAAGACCTCCTGGTCTCCCAGCCCGACACCGGGGAGCAAGCCCTGGAGATCGTGGAGCTCCTGGCCCGCTCCGGGGCGGTGGACGTCATCGTGGTGGACTCGGTGGCCGCCCTGGTGCCCAAGGCGGAGATCGAGGGGGAGATGGGGGACCAGCACGTGGGCCTCCAGGCCCGGCTCATGAGCCAGGCTCTCCGCAAGCTCACCGCCGTGCTTTCCAAGAGCAACACCGCCGCCATCTTCATCAACCAGGTGCGGGAGAAGGTGGGGGTCATGTACGGCAACCCCGAGACCACCCCGGGGGGGAGGGCCCTCAAGTTCTACTCCAGCGTGCGCCTGGACGTGCGCAAGAGCGGCCAGCCCATCAAGGTGGGCAACGAGGCCGTGGGCATCAAGGTCAAGGTGAAGGTGGTGAAGAACAAGCTGGCCCCGCCCTTCCGGGAGGCCGAGCTGGAGATCTACTTCGGCCGGGGCCTGGACCCGGTGATGGACCTGGTGAACGTGGCCGTGGCCGCCGGGGTCATCGAGAAGGCCGGGAGCTGGTTCTCCTACGGGGAGCTCCGCCTAGGTCAGGGGAAGGAGAAGGCGGCCGAGGCCTTGCGGGAGCGCCCCGAGCTTTTGGAGGAGATCCGCGCCAAGGTCTTGGAGCGCTCGGACCAGGTGGTCCTGGCCGCCAGCGAGGAAGAGGGGGAGTAGATGGGCCCGCTGGAGCTGGTGCTTCTCTTGGCCTTCGCCCTCCTTCTCCTGGTCCTGGGGGTCCTCTTCTTGAGGCGCAAGGGGGAGGGGGAAGCCAGGGAGATCCTCGAGGCCGCCCGCCAGGAGGCCAAGGCGGCCCTGGAGGCCGCCCGCAAGGAGGCCAAGGAGATCCTCGAGGCCGCCCGCCAGGAGGCCAAGGCCTCCGGGAGGAGGCGGAGGCCCGTGCCCAGGCCCTCCGCCAGGAGCTGGAAAAGGAGGTGCGCTCCCGCGCCGAGGCCCTGGAGGCCGAGGGCAGGAGGCGGCTTCAGGAGGCGGAGGAACGCCTGAGGGCCGAGCGGGAGGAGCTTAGAGCGGAAAGGGAGCGGCTCAAGGCCCTGGGGGAGGAGCTTAGAGCGGAGAGGGAGCGCCTCAAGGAGGAGCGGGAGGAGCTCCGCCGGGAGGCCGAGAGGCTTTCCAAGCGGGGCGAGGCCTTGGACACCCGGGCCCTCAAGCTGGACGCCCTGGAGGAGGCCTTGGCCGGCCGGGAGGAGGCCCTGCGGGCCAGGGAGGCCCTTCTGGAGGAGAAGGAGCGGGAGATTGCGGAGCGGCTCCACCAGGTGGCGGGCCTCTCCCCGGAGGAGGCCAGACGCCTCATCCTGGAAAAGCTGGACCGGGAGCTGGAGGAGGAGAAGGCCCAGAGGGTCAGGGCCGCCTTGGAGCGGGCCCGCCTCGAGGCCAAAAGGGAGGCCCAGAAGATCCTGGCCCAGGCCATGCAGCGCCAGGCCTCGGAGACCGCCGCCCAGCTGGCGGTTTCCGTGGTGCCCATCCCTTCCGACGCCATGAAGGGGCGCATCATCGGCCGGGAAGGCCGCAACATCCGCACCTTTGAGGCCCTCACCGGGGTGGACCTCATCATCGACGACACCCCGGAGGCCGTCCTCCTTTCCTCCTTCAACCCCATCCGCCGGGAGATCGCCCGCATGGCCCTGGAGGAGCTCTTAAAGGACGGGCGCATCCACCCGAGCCGCATCGAGGAGGTGGTGGAGAAGGCCAAGCAGGAGATGAAGACCTTCATCTACGAAAGGGGAGAGGAGGGGGCCCTGGAGGCCGGGGTGGTGGGCCTGAAGCCTGGCCTCATCCAGCTTTTGGGCCGCCTGCACTTCCGCTCCAGCTACGGCCAAAACGTCCTCAAGCACTCCATTCAGGTGGCCCACCTCGCCGGGATCATGGCGGCGGAGCTGGGCCTGGATGCCGCCATGGCCCGGAGGGCGGGGCTTCTCCACGATATCGGCAAGAGCGTGGACCGGGAGGTGGAGGGGAGCCACGTGGAGATCGGTATCGCCCTGGCCCGGCGCTTCGGGGAACCCCCCGAGGTGGTGGACGCCATCGCCCACCACCACGATCCCGAAAACGCCGAGACCCTCTACGCCGTTTTGGTGGCTGCGGCCGACGCCCTTTCGGCGGCGAGGCCGGGGGCGAGGAGGGAGAGCCTGGAGGAGTACCTCCAGCGCCTCGAGGCCCTGGAGCGCATCGCCCTCTCCTTCCCCGGCGTGGAGACGGCCTTCGCCGTACAGGCGGGCCGGGAGGTCCGGGTCATCGTCAAACCCGACAAGATCACCGACGCAAGGCCACCCTGCTCGCCCGGGAGATCGCGGGCCGCATCGAGCGGGAGATGAACTACCCGGGCCAGGTCCAGGTCACCGTGGTGCGGGAGACCCGGGCGGTGGAGTACGCTAGGTAGAGTGAGGCGATATGCTGAAGGGCGAGGACATCGGGATTGACCTGGGGACGGCCAGCGTCCTCATCTACGTGCGGGGGAAGGGGATCGTCTTGAGGGAGCCCTCCGTGATCGCTGTGGTGCAGGGCAAGCGGGAGGTCAAGGCGGTGGGGGCGGAGGCCTACCGCATGCTGGGCCGCACCCCGGGGAACATCGTGGCCGTGCGGCCTCTGAAGGACGGGGTCATCGCCGACTACGCCCTCACGGAGCGCATGCTCCTCCTCTTCCTGCAGAAGGTCCTTTCCCCCATGAGCCGCTTCTTCAAGCCCCGGGTCATGGTGGGGGTGCCCTCGGGGGTCACGGACGTGGAGCGCCGGGCGGTGGTGCAGGCGGTTTCCTCCTTGGCCCAGAAGGTCTACCTCATAGAAGAGCCCTTGGCGGCCGCCATCGGGGCGGGCATCAACGTGGCCGAGCCCACGGGGAGCATGGTGGTGGACATCGGGGGGGGCTCCACGGACATCGCCGTCATCTCCCTGGGCGGCATCGTGCGCTCGGAGAGCCTCCGCATCGCCGGCAACGAGATGGACCAGGCCATCATCCGCTACGTGCGGCAAAAGTACAACCTCCTCATCGGGGAGCGCACCGCCGAGGAACTCAAGATCCAGCTGGGCCGGGCCCAGGTCCTTCCCGGGGAGGAGAAGGAGGTGGCCGAGGTGCGGGGCCGGGACCTGATCACCGGCCTTCCCCGCACGGCGGAGATCCCTGCCCTTGACGTGGCCGAGGCCTTGAAGGAGCCCTTGGAGAAGATCTTCCAAGGGGTGAAGGGGGTCTTGGAGACCACCCCTCCCGAGCTCGCCTCCGATATCTACGAGCGGGGCATCCTCCTCACCGGGGGCGGGGCGCTTCTCAAGAACCTGGACCTCGCCCTGCAGGAGGCCACCGGCGTCCCCGTGGTGGTGGCGGAGAACCCCGTTGAGGCCGTGGTCCTGGGGACCGGGAAGGCCCTGGAGATGCTCCACGTCCTCGAGGACACCATCCTCTCCTCGGACGACGTCCTGAGGAGGTGAACCCGTGGAGATCGGGGAGATCCTTAAGTTCCTTCCCCACCGCTACCCCTTTCTCCTCATAGACCGGGTCCTGGAGGCGGACGAGAAGCGCTTCCGCGCCCTCAAGAACGTCACCTTCAACGAGCCCCACTTCCAGGGCCACTTCCCCGGCTACCCCGTCATGCCGGGGGTCTTGATCCTCGAGCCATGGCCCAGGCGGCCGTGGGAACTGGTGCGGCAGCCGGGCTTCGCCCCGGGGGGATGGGTCTTTTTGGTGGGGGTGGAGGAGGCCCGCTTTAAGAAGCCCGTGGTGCCCGGGGACACCTCCTCCTGGAGGGGGAGCTCCTTTTCTTCCGCCGGGGATTGGGCAAGGTGGCGGTCCGGGCCTTGGTGGAGGGGGAGGAGAGGGCCCGGGCCACCCTGAGCTTTGCCCTGAAGGAGGGATAGTGGCGGACCTTGCGGCCTACCTCAAGCGGGCGAAGGGAGGACGGGTGGTGCAGACGGGCTTTCTCACCCCCGAGGAGCAGGCGGCCCTTGCCGCCTTAGCGGGGAAGGAGGGCCTCAAGGTGGCCTTTTTCGGCGGCTTCCCCTTGGCCGAGCGCAAGGTGGCGGTCCTCCACCCCCCCGAGGTGCCCTCCGTCCACGACCCGGTGGCCGTCTTCTTCCTGGAGAGGGAGCCCCCGGACCTGGGGGAGGCCATGGGGGACGTGGAGCCTTGGGAGGAGGGGTACCTGGTGGCCCTCCTCCCCCAGGGGCGAAAGGCCCTGGAGGAGGGGGGCTACCGCCTCCACCCCCCGCCGCAAG
>BBBN01000106.1 GCA_001311585.1 Thermus sp. JCM 17653 | reverse complement strand
GGGTGTAGGAGAGGGTGGGCTGGAGGGTGCGGCTTCCCAGGCTTAGGGCCAGGGTGTCGTTCCCCGAGGGGTAGAGGAGGTAGCTGGCCTGGAGCTGGGGAAGGAGGTTCCGGAGGGCGCTTTGGTAGGAGATCTCCGCCTCCAGGACCGCAAGCTTGGCCTCCTCCACCGCCAGGTAAGCCCCTCCCTTGGGCGGGGGGATTTCCGGCAGGGGCTTCGTGAGGTCTAGGAGGCCCTCCGCCGCCTTCTTGGCCAGGTCCACCCCCCGCCTGGCCTCCTCCAGGCGGTTTTCCGCCTCCTTCAGGTTGAGCTCCGCTTCCCGGAGTTCCTTGGGGCTTGCCTGGCGCTTCCTGCTGGCCTCCAGGGCCCTTTGGGCCAGCTCCAGGGCCTTTTGGGCGATCTTCTCCCCCAGGAGGGCCTGCCGGTAGCGGCCGTAGGCGGCCACCGCCTGGGCCTGCAGGGCGGAGAGGGTGCGGCGGTAGCCCAGCTCGGCCCGTCTCAGGGCGATCCGGGCCCGTTCCCGCCCATCGGCCACCTCCCCAAAGGGAAGGGGGTGAGGGAGAGGGAAAGGGTGAGGCTTCCCGTGGTGGGGGGAAGGCTTCCGCAAAGGGCCTCCGGGGTGCACTGGTACCCCAGGCGGGCGTAGCCACCTTGGAGGTTCAGGGCCAAGGGGGCCTCCTGGGCTTCCAGGGCTTTCCTGGCCGCCTCCAGGTAGGCCGCCCCTTGCCGGGCCAGGGGGTGGTCCTGGAGGGGGGCCAGGGCCCCTTGGGCCAGGGCGGGGGCCAGGAGGAAGGGGAGGAGGGCTTTACGCATCCTCCCCCCCCGTGAGCTTCCGCAGGAGGTCGCGGAAGAGGAGGAGCTCAGGGGCTTCCAGGCGGGCCAGGCGCTGGCCGAAGAGGGAAAGCCAGGCGGCCTCGAGCCTCCTCGCCACCTCCAGGCCCCTCTGGGTGAGGCGGAGGTGGACCCGCCTGCGGTCCACGGGGTCCAGCTCCCGGGCCAGGAGGCCCCCTTCCTCCAGGGAGGCCAGGAGGTGGGAGACCTGGGAGGGCTGGACCTCCAGGTGCTCCGCCAGGCGGGAAGGGGCGCTGACCCCTCCTTTCACCAGGCGCAGGACCTCGGCCTGCAAGAGGGAGAGGCCCTCTTGGGCGAAGGCCTCCTTGGCCTGGGCCAGGAGGAGGCGCATGAGGGTGTAGCCCAGCTGGGAAAGCTCTTGCACCAGGGGGGCAGGGGGTCCGTTCATACCTTTCAACTATACACAAACCTAAAGGGGAAAACGGGGGCTGGGCCACCCTTTCGTGTACAATGGCGAAAGGTGATATGGACAGACCTCCCAGTCGGTGGCTCTTCCTCCTGCCCTTCGGCTCCCTAGCCCTGGCCCAGTCCCCAACGCCAAGCCCCCTGGAAATCCTCTCTCTGGCCGGCCTCCTCTTCCTTTCCGCCGCCTTCTCCGCCAGCGAGACCGCCTTCACCGCCCTTTACCCCTGGAAGCTCAAGGAGCTGGCCGAGGCTAAAGGCGGGCCCTTCCGCCTCCTGGCCCAGGACATCACCCGCTTCCTCACCACCATCCTGGTGGGCAACAACCTGGTGAACATCGCCGCCACTGCCCTGGTGACGGAGCTCGCCACGGAAGCCTTCGGCTCGGCGGGGGTGGGGGTGGCCACCGGGGTCATGACCTTCCTCATCCTCTTCTTCGGCGAGATCACCCCCAAGTCCTTGGCGGTGCACCATGCGGTGGCCGTGGCCCGGCTGGCGGCCTGGCCCATCTACTTCCTCTCCGTCCTCCTCTACCCCGTGGGCCGTTTTTTTTAGCTTCGTTTCGGGGACCCTCCTTCGCCTCTTGGGCCTCGAGCCCCGGGATGCTTCCCTGGTCTCGGAGGAGGAGCTCAAGCTCATCCTGGCGGGGGCGGAGGAGGCGGGCACCATCGAGGCCCAGGAGGAGGAGATGATCCACTCCATCCTGGAGCTGGAGGAGACCCCGGTGCGGGAGATCATGACCCCCCGGGTGGAGATGGTGGCCATAGAGGCCGAGGCCACCCTGGAGGACTTCCTCCACCTCTTCCGCGAGCACCGCTACAGCCGGGTGCCCGTCTACCGGGAGAGCGTGGACCACATCGTGGGGGTGGCCTACGCCCAGGACCTCCTCACCTACTACTGCGAGGAGGACCTGAAGCGGCGCACCGTGGCCTCCATCGCCCACCCCCCCTACTTCGTCCCCGAGAACATGGACGCCTGGACCCTCCTCAAGGAGCTCAGGCGCCGCAAGGTGCACCTGGCCATCGTGGTGGACGAGTTCGGGGGCACGGCGGGCCTCGTGACCCTGGAGGACGTCATGGAGGAGATCGTGGGGGAGATCTACGACGAGACCGACGAGCCCGAGGACGCTCCCATCAAGCGCCTCCCCGACGGGACCCTTTCCATCCAGGCCCAGACCCCCATAGACGAGGTCTCCGAGGCCTTGGGGGTGGAGCTCCCCGAGGGGGAGTACGACACCCTCTCCGGCTTCCTCTACGAGCAGTTCGGGCGCATCCCCAGCGTGGGGGAGAGCGTGGCCTGGCAGGGCTTCCGCTTCGTGGTGGAGAGCGCCGACCAAAGGCGGATAGAGCGGGTGCGGGTGGAGCGGCTGGTGGAGCATGGGGATTAAGGAGATCCTGAAGGCTCACGTGGGGCGGGCCTACGCCCCCTATTCGGGGTTTCCCGTGGTGGCCCTGGTGGAAGCGGAAGGGGAGGCGTTCCTCGGGGTCAACGTGGAAAACGCCTCCTTCCCCCTCTCCCAGTGCGCCGAACGGAACGCCGTGGCGGCCATGGTCCTGGCGGGCAAAAGGCGGCTAGAACGGGTGCACATCTATAGCCCCCAGGGCCCCATCCCCCGTGCGGGGGGTGCCGGCAGGTCCTCATGGAGTTCGGGGGGCCCGAGGCGGAGGTGGTCCTCCACGGGCCCGAGGAGGAGGTGCGCACCACCTTGGGGGCCCTCCTCCCCCTGGCCTTCCGCCTCTAGAGGTCCAGGACCAAGGTCTGGCTGAGGAAACCCGGGACCTCGAGGCGAAGCTCCAGCCGCCTCCTTCCCCTTTCCAGCCCCGGCCTCAGGCCCACCGCCTGGAGCCTCGCCTCCCCCCTCGCCGGGAGGTCCGCCCGCACGGAAAGGCGTTGCCCCAAGAACACCAGGGTACCCTCGGCCCGGAGGGGGAAGGGGTTCGGGTTTTCCAGGAAGAGGTTCACCCCGGCCCGGCGCACCCTTACGGGCTCTAAGGGGAAGGCGAGACGGGCCTTGAAGAAGGTGAGGTCCTGGCCCAGGGTCCGGCCCTCCAAAGCCACCTCCACCCCTTCCGGGGAGAGGAGGGCTTGGGCCGTGGCCAAGGCCTCCTTGGGCGTGAGGCGCACCGGGAGAAGGGCCTCCTTCTTTCCGGGAGGCAGGCTGAGGTCCAAGGGCACCGCCACCTCCCCCACCCGAAGCCGCGCCCCGAAGGCCGCGAGGGGGAGGGGGAAGGGGTTGGGGTTGTGGAAGGCCACCCGCACCTCCAAAAGGAGGGCGGGTTCGGGGGAAAGCTCCAGGCCCCTAAGCTCCGCCCCCAGGTAGCGGGCCTCGGGAGGCAGGGGCCTTGGGGCGCAGGCGGCGAGGGCCCAAAGGCCGAGGAGGAGAAGCCCAAGCCTTCGCGCTAGAGAACCCATCCTTCCTCCTTTAGGCCCTCCAGCACGGGGAGGAACCTCTCCCAAAGGGGCTTTCCGCCGGGTAGGGGGGTCTGGGGTAGCCCGCGGGCAGGCCCAGGTACCGGAGGGCCTGCTTGAGGAGGGGCACGCCCCCTTTGGCCAGGAGGTCCCCTAGGGGAAAGAGCTTCTTTTGCAGGGCCTGGGCCTCCGCTAGCCGCCCTGAGCGGAAGTGTTCCAGAAGGGCGCGGTAAGCCCGGGGGGCGAGGTTGGCCGCCGCCAGGATCCCCCCTTCCGCTCCCAAGGGCCAAGGCCCCCAGGAAGGTGGGGGCGTGGCCCGTGTAGACCCGGAAATCCCTCAGGCGGGCCTGGTAGAAGGCGATCCGGCTTAGGTCCCCGCTGGAGTCCTTGACGCCCTGGATCCGGGGGTGCCGGGCCAGGGTCTCCACCGCCTCGAGGGGCAGGTCCACCTTGGTGTTCTGGGGCACGTGGTAGAGGAAAAGGGGCATCCTCTCCGCCAGGGCCTGGTAGTAGCGGAGGAGCCCTTCCCCGAGGCTTCCGTGGTAGTAGCGGGGCGGGGTGGCGAGGAGGGCCATGGCCCCCGCCGCCTTGGCTTCCTCCAGGGCCCCTTCCGCCTGGGCCAGGGTCTCTTCCATGAGGCCCACGAGGAAGGGCTTTCTGGGCCTAAGGGCCCGGAGGCCCCGGGCCCGTTCCTCCGGGGTAAGGTGGACCCCTTCCCCGTTGGAGCCGTAGACGAGGAGGCCGTCCACCAGGGGTTCCAAAGCCTCGGCCAAGGCGCGGAAGGCCCCCGTGTCCAGGCGGCCTTCCCGGTCGAAGGGGGTGGGGATGGGGGGCAGGATCATGGTAACCTCCTCCAGGAGCCTATCAGGAAAAGGAGGTGAAGGGCGTAGGCCAAAAGGAGAAATCCAGGGCCCTGGCCCTGGAGGAGCCTTAGGAGGCCGAAGGCGGCGAGGAGGAGGAGGAGGAGGCCAAGCCCCCCGGAAAAGCCCAGGCTTCCCGGCACCAAAAGGCGCACCCCCAGGGCCAGGAGGGGGGAGGTTCCTTCCTGCGCCGGGGGAGAAGGAAGGTCAGGAGGTGGTAGAGGAGGAGCAGGAAAAAGCCCAGGGCCGCCCAGGGCCGGGCCCTTTCCGGCAGGGGAAGGGGAAGCTGGCTTACCCCTTTGAGGAAGTCTTCCCGCAGATGGAAGAACTCCACCCGAAGCAAAACGGCGTAGAGGGTGCGGAGGCTAGGCCCTGGCTCCCGCCCGCCCCAGGGGTCCTCCCCCAGGCCCAGGGCGGAGCGGATGGGGCCGTCAAAGGGGGCCTTGGCGTAGGCCTGGGGGAGGCCCGTTTCCCCTAAGGCCAAGGCGAAGGGGAGGTTCGCTCCTTCCAGAAGCCCTTTGGCCTCCTTGGGGTTTTCCGGGAGGAGGGCGTAGCCCAAAAGGGCCTTCACCTCGGGCAGAGGGGGCTGTTCCCGAAGCCAGGCCTGGGCCTCGAGGGTGCGCAAGGTGCCCCGGTCCAGGGGGGAAGGGCGAGGGCGGCGCGGGCGCGCTGGTCCAGGCCGTACAGGAGCCCCGCCCCGCCCAAGAGGAGAAGGAGGGCGAAGGCCAGGACCCTTTCCCCCAGGCTGGCGTAGGCCAGGCTCAGGTGGCGGAGGCGCAGGAGGGGGTGGCGGAAGTACCCCCCGAGGAAGCCCCCCAGCGCCTCGAGGTCCTGGAGCTGGGCCGGGAGGTAGTAGAGGAGGAGGTAGGCCAGGAGGGCCAGGTAGGCCAGGCCCAGGACGTAGAGCCCCTGGGGTAGGAAGGAGAGGTCCGGGGGACTCCAGGCCTGGAGGTATGGGACGGCCTCCCGCAGCCTGAGGGCCTGGCGGGCTGGCCCTGGGCCTCGAGGGCCTCCGCCCGCTCCAGGAAAAAGTCCAGCGAGCCCGGGAAAAGCGGGGTGTAGCGAAGGAGGGCCTCGGTGAGCCGCCAGGACTTTTCCGGGTCCTGGGCGCTTAGGGCGCGGGCGGCTTCGGCCATGCGCCGCACCCCTTCCTGGCCGAAGAAGAGCTCGGGGCGGTGCCCCCGGGCCCTTAGGTCCTCCCCGTAGGCCTGGAGGTCCTCCGGGCTCAGGGCCTCCGGGGGAAGGGTCCAGTAGGCGAAGTAAGGCCAGGGCCTCGGGGGCTTCAGGCTTCCAGGAGGGGCTTTAGGGACTTCGACGTTCCCTAGGCTCCGGTCGCCGGGCGAACGGGGCAAAGGG
>BBBN01000105.1 GCA_001311585.1 Thermus sp. JCM 17653 | reverse complement strand
GGGGGTACCTTCTCCTGCGGCCGGAGGCCCTCCGGGTCTCCCAGGAGGGGTTTCTGGAGGGGCGGGTGGTCCTCGCCACCTACTTGGGGAACCTGGTGCGCCTGGAGGTGGAGGCGGAGGGCCTCTTCCTTAAGGTGGACACCTCCCCGGAAGGGGCGCCGGAGATGGGAGCGCAGGTGGGCCTGGCCCTACCTGAGGCTGCGCCTTTTGTGAGGGAGGAGGCATGACCTTAGGCTTCCGTCCCCCCAAGGACCCCGAGGGCTTCCTAGCGTACGCCAGGAGGCTAAGGGGACGCTACGCCTTCATAGAGGTCCCGGGGAGCGCGGCGGAGGCCCTGGAGAGAGCAGCCCTCGAGGCCCGCGCCATGGGCTTCCGCCTCACCCTCCACGCCCGCTACCTGGACGTTTACCCTGCCTCCCCGGAGCCCGTCATCCGCCAGACTTCCCTGCGGATCTTGGAGGAGGACCTGGCCCGGGCCGCCCGCATGGGGGCCGAGCTTTTGAACCTCCATGCGGGGAACATTCCCTGGACGGACTACCCGCCTCCCGGCCTCTCCTCGGCCCACGAGGCCCTGAGGGAGGCGGAGAGGAGGCTAAGGGAGGAGGCTATGGAGCGGGCCCTGGAGTCCCTCGCCCGCCTTACCCGGCTCGCCCTGGACCTGGGGGTGCGCCTCGTCTTGGAAAACCTCCCCGCTCCTCAGGAGATCCCCCGCACCCCAGGGGAGATGGCCCGCTTCCTCGAGGTCCCGGACCTCTACTTCTGCTTGGACCTGGGCCACGCCCGCATGGCAGGGGAGGCCCCGGAGGGGTTCTTGGAGGTGCTCGGGGAGAGGCTCGTCCACGTCCACGCCCACACCAACGACGGCCGTTACGACCTTCACTTGACTCCCCGCCTCGAGGAGATGGCCCCCTTCCGGGGCCGCCCCTGCACCCTCTTGGTGGAGCTTCCCCCGAGGAGCGTGGAGGAGTACCTGGAAGTGCACCGGAGCTTGGCCTCAGCGGGGCTTGTCCCCGAGGCAACAGGAGGTGAGGAAGCATGAAGGCAAGGGTTTGGACGCGGTATCTGGCGGTCCTTCCGGCGCTTTTGGCTTTGGGCCTCGGCCTGAAGGGGCTCGGCAGCCTGGCCCAGGCCGGGGCAAAGCTTCCCCCGGAGCTGGACAACGCTTACATCCGGGATCTGGCGGCCAAGGCCAAGGCCGAGGCGGGGTCATCAACTCCTACGGCATGCCCAACGACTGGGCCAACTACGGGAGATCTTCGCCGAGTTCCAGCGCCTCTTCGGCATCCGCCAGCAGGACATCGACATGGGAAGCGCCGTGGTCCTGGCCAGGATGCGGGAGGAAAAGGCCAGCAAGAACGACATCGCCGACCTCAAGCCCGCCTTCGCCATGACCCTGGCCGAGGAGGGGCTCACCCTGCCCTACCGGGTTACCTCTTGGGCCGCCCTCCCGGAGGGGCAAAAGGGGGAGGGGAAGGAGGGTTCCGCCTGGTACGCGGGCTACAAGGGCACCCTGCTGGATCGTGAACACCCGCCTGGTGAAGAAAGTGCCCAGGACCTGGAAGGACCTGGAAAACCCCGAGTACAAGGGCCTCATCCAGTACCAGGACCCGCGGGCCACGGGCACGGGGGTGGCCACCATCATGCCGCGGCCTACGCCCTCACGGGGGACCCCTACAACTACAAGGCCGGGGTGGACTTCTTCGCCCGCCTCCACAAGCTGGGGGTCATCGGGGCGGTGGAGCCCAAGGTGACCACGGCCAAGTTTGAGCGGGGGGAGGTGGGCATCTTCATCAACTACGACTACAACCTCCTGGCCTGGCGGGAGCGCTTCCCCTTCCCCACGGAGGTGGTGATCCCTCAGGACGGCACCCTGGCCAACGGCGGGGGCATCGTGGCCGCCCGCAACGCCCCCCACCCCAACACCGCTAAGCTCTTCCTGGAGTTCATCTTCTCCAAGTACGGCCAGAGCCTCTTCGCCAAGGCCTTCGTTTCCCCCATCCGCCCCGATGTGGAGCTTCCCAAGGAGGTGGCGGCCAAGTTCCCGCCCAAGAGCGCCTACGCCAAGGTGAAGTTCGTAGACTACAGGAAAGAGGAGGCGGTCTCCGAGGCCCTGCAGAAGTACTACGGGGAGACCATCCGTTAAGCCCCTTGGGGGCGGGGCTTCCCCGCCCCCCTTCTCTCATGCGCGGCGAACGCTTCCTGATCCTCCCGGGGCTTCTTTTTCTGGCCCTCTTCTTCGCTTATCCCCTATGGGCCATCCTGGAGCGGAGCCTTTCCTCTCCGGAAGGCCTCACCCTTGCCCGCTACCTTAGGGCCCTCACCGCCCCCGCCTACCTCGAGGCCTGGCGCAACTCCCTCCTCTTCGCCACCGCCTCCACCCTCCTTGCCGCCCTTGGCGGGGTCTTCGTGGCCTACTGGACGAGCGGGCTGCCCCTCAGGCTCAAGCGCTTCCTCCTCTCCCTCTACGCCATTCCCGTCTCCCTTTCGGGGCTGGTGGTGGCCTTCGGCTTCATCGTCCTCCTGGGCCGAAACGGGACGGTGAACCAGCTCTTGGGCGCCCTGGGACTCCCCCGCTTTGACCTCTACAGCTGGACGGGGCTCCTCCTGGTCTTTCCCTTCTACAACGTCCCCCTCTTCGCCCTGGCCCTCATGCCCCTTCTGGAAAGCCTGGGGAGGGAGCTCCTGGAGGCGGCCCGGGCCTCGGGGGCCACGCCCTTCCAGGCCTGGGTGCGGGTCCTCCTCCCCAACCTCATGCCGGGGGTTCTGGCGGGAAGCGCCATCGTCTTCGCCGGGATGATGGGGGCCTTCGGCACGGCCTTGGCCCTTACGGGCTTCGCCAAGAACCTGCTCTCCCTGCAGATCTACAGCCTGGTCTCCGAGAGCGCCTTTGACCTCCCCCAGGCCGCCGCCTTGGCGGTGGTCCTCATGGCCACCACCGGGGTGGGCCTCTACCTCCTCGCCCTTTGGGAAAGGAGGTGGCGGCGGTGAGGGCTCTAGGGTGGCTCCTCTTTGGTCTCTTCCTCCTTTACCTGGTCCTGCCCATGCTGGCACCGGTGGTCTACTCCTTCAGCCAGGTGTGGCTTGGCCTCTTGCCCGAGGGCCTCACCCTGGCCTGGTACCGCAAGGTCTTCACCGACCCCAAGTATCTGGAAGGGGCCCTCCTCTCCCTGCGCGTGGCCCTTCTGGCGGTGGCCCTCAACGTCTTGGTGGGGGTGCCCACGGCCTATGTGGCCCACACCTGGACGGGGAGGGTGGGGGAGGGCCTGAGGCGGCTTCTCCAGGTCCTTCCCCTGCTGGTACCGCCGCTCGTGGTGGGGCTGGGCTTCCTCCTCGCCTTCAACCGCCCGCCCCTGGCCCTTTCCGGCACCTTCTGGATCGTGGTCTTCGGCCACGCCGCTCTGGGCTTCCCCTTCTTCTTCCGCACGGTCTACGCCGGCCTTTCGGGCCTCGAGGTCCGCCTCCTCATGGAGCGGCCCAGGCCTCGGGGGCGGGGCTTTGGGCGCGGCTACGCCACGTCCTCCTGCCCAACCTCCTGCCTGCGGTCCTCTCGGGGAGCCTGGTGGCCTTCGCCATCTCCATGGGGGAGTTCGAGGTCACAAGCATGGTGGCGGGGTTCGGCACGGTTACCCTCCCCCTCCTCCTCTTCCAGAGCCTTAGGGAGGACTTCCGGGCGGCGAGCGCCGTGGCCAGCCTCCTCCTCTACACCACCCTTCTGGCCCTCTTGGGCCTCACCCTCCTCCGGCGGCGCTGAGGCCCGGGGCGCCTGTTAAGGAATCTGTAAGCCCCCCGGACCACCATGGAAGGTAGAGGGCGGGGCGCAGGCCCTGACCTCTTCGCCCAGCCGGGCGGTCAAGGAGGAAGGACCATGAAGGCGGCCTGGGTTCGCGCCCTAGGGGAGGTGTTCCGTGAGGAGGATAGGCGTAGCGGTTGGCGGCTTGATGGCGGTTGCCTGGCCCAGTTGGGCCCCTGACGGGGCCCATGGGGCAGGGGCCTTCACAGGAGATCTACCAGAACCCATCTTTAGGGATGCGCTTCCCCGTTCCGGCGGGGTTCCAGAGGGCGCAGGAGATGCCCTACGAGGGGGGATGGTGGCGATCTTCTTCCACCCCTCGGGAGCTGAGCTTTACGCCATCTCCCACCCCTTCCAGGGGGACCTGCAGGCCTTCCACCAGCAGAACCTCCAGCGCCTGGCCCAGCTGGACGCCCAGCTTCGGGCCCAGGGAGCGCAGGTTTCCCGCCAGCCCCTCTCGGGCCTGAGCCTCGGGGGCCGGCCCGCCCTCGGGGTCTACAGTCAGGTGAACTTCCAGGGCCAGGCCTTCCTGGACGTGGCGGTGTACACCGTGGAGGGAGGGCGGGTCTACGGCCTCCAGCTCACCGCCCTCGCCCAGGTCTTTCCCCAGTTTCAGGGAACCTACCAGGCCCTTCTCGGCCAGGTCCAGCTCGTGGGGGTGCAGGCCCCGGGGCCTTCCAACCTTCGCCTTTCCCGCCTTCCCCTTCTCCCTTTCCCCCGGGTCCGGGTGGGGACGGGGGAGGCTACGGCCCGTTGCCCCCGCAACCTTCGCCCTTCCCGCCATCTCCCTCTTCGGGGAACGGCGTGGCCCAGGGGCTGCGTCCCGCCTTCACCCCTCCTGCCGACCGCCCGGTGGAGCTCCGCTACGGCAAGGAGGTGGGGGACGGAAACCGCTTCGCTGTGGCCGTGGGCGGCCTCCGCTACCGCATCGTGCCCAAGGGGCCGGGGCGGTGGCAGGTGACGGAGGTGGTGGCGGACGCCGAGGGGGAGGAGGAGGAAACCTACCTTCTGGACGGCCTCGGCCTCCAGGAGGGCGAGGACGTCCTCTTGCCCCCGGTGTGGCACACCGGGCGAGGCGAGGTGGGGGGCCTGAAGCTTTCCCGGGAGAGCCGGGGGGGCCTGGTGGTCTACCGCTACCAGGACCAGGAGATGCGCCTGGAGTTTGCCTACCGGCAGGACGGGTGGCTCGCCTACTACGTCTACTGCAACCCCAGCAAAAAGGCCAACCCCTGCGTGCGCTACGCCCTCAAGGAGGTGCGGTGATGCGCCTGGCTTTGGCGTGGCTTTTCCTGTTGGCCCCGGCCCTGGGCCAGGGGGTGCGCACGGGGGTCACCCCCCAGGAGATGGAGGCCCTCCTCAAGGCCTGGTCCTACCGGTACGAGCGGGTGGAGGAGAAAGGGGAGGTCTACTTCCGCTTGCGGCTTGCGGGGCTTAAAGCCGTCCTTTACCTCCTGGACTGCCAGAAAGGGCGGTGCGAGAGCCTACAGCTCTACGCGGGGTTTACCATGGACGATCCCCCAGCTTGGAGCGGGTCAACGAGTGGAACCAGAAGAGGCGCTTTTCCCGGGCCTACCTGGACGAGGACGGGGACCCGGTCCTGGAGGCGGACCTGGACCTTGCGGGCGAGGTGGCGGACGAGGCCATAAGGGCCTTCCTGGAACTCTTTGAGGTAAGCCTTCGGGCCTTCGCGGCCTGGATCGGGTGGGAGTAGGGGGCGCCGTGAAGGAGCTGACCTTTCCTGCGTGGGCGCGCTTTCGGCTTTGGTGGGCCCTGCTTCTCGGGGCATTCCTCCTGGCCTTTGGGCTTTGGGCGCGGGAGCTTGGGGCCTCCTCCTGGGGGCTCTTCTCCTTGGGGCTTTCGCCCTCCACCTCCGCCGCACCGCCTACGCCCTTGCCCTGGAGCCCGAGGGCCTCCGCCACGGGGGCAGGCTTTACCCTAGGGAGACCCTGAGGGCGGTGGAGCTTGACCCCCTATGGGGGCGGCTCTGGTTGGACTTCGGCGGGGAAAGGCTTCCCCTTTTCCTGGGGCTTCCCGGCTGGGACGAGGCCTTGGCCCACCTGGGGGTGGACTGGCGGCAGGTGGAGGGGCTGGAGGACTACCTCCTGGGCC
>BBBN01000104.1 GCA_001311585.1 Thermus sp. JCM 17653 | reverse complement strand
GGGGTGGCGAGGCCCATGGCGCAGGGGCAGGCGATGAGGAGCACGGCGAGGGCGGCCACGAAGGCGTGGGCGAGGCCGGGGCCCAGGAAGAGCCAGAGGAAGAAGGTGAGGAGGGCGATCCCCAGGACCACGGGCACGAAGACGCCCGCGATGCGGTCGGCGAGCTCCTGGACCTTGGGCTTGTGGCCTTGGGCTTCCTCCACCATCCGGGCTATCTGGGCGAGGAAGGTGGCCTCGCCCACCCGGCTCACCCGCACGAGAAGGGCCCCTTCCCCGTTCACCGTGCCTCCCACCACCTCGTCCCCGGGGCCTTGGCCTTGGGGATGGGCTCCCCGGTGAGCATGGACTCGTCCACGTGGCTTTGCCCTTCCAGGACCACCCCGTCCGCAGGGATGCGTTCTCCCGGCAACACCCGCACCAGGTCCCCGGGGATCAGGGCCAAGGCGGAGATCTCCTTCTCCTCCCCGTCCTGGACCACCCGGGCGGTCTTGGGCCTCAAGGAGAGGAGCTTCCGGATAGCCTCCGAGCTTTGCCCTTGGCCCCTTCCTCCAGGTGCTTGCCGAAGAGGACGAGGGTGAGGATCACCGCCCCGGCCTCAAAGTAGAGGTGGCGGGCCTCCTCGGGGAAAAGCCCCGGGAAGAGGAGGACCAGGAAGGAGTAGAGGTAGGCGCTTCCCGCCCCTAGGGCCACCAGGGTGCTCATGCCGAAGGAAAGGTGGCGGGCCTCGGCTAGGGCCTGGCGGAAGAAGCGCCTACCGCATAGAGGACGGGGAGGGCGGCGAGGGCCTGGAGAAAGCCGGGGGGGTGGGTCAGGGAAAGGAGCATGGGCCCCATGGCGAGGAGCAGGGTGAGGAGGGCGAAGGGGACGGCGAGGAGAAGGTCGTTGCGGTAGGTGGGAAGGGGCTTAGCTTCCTCCTCGGCCACCTCCACAGGCTCGTACCCCGCTTCCCGGATGGCCTGGTGCAGGCGGGGTAGGCTCACGGCGTCCGGAAGGTATTCCACAAAGGCCTTCTCCGTGGCCAGGTTGACGCTTACGGAGAGGACCCCGGGCAGTCGGCCAATGGCCCGCTCCACCCGGGCCACGCAACTGGCGCAGGTCATGCCCCTGACGCCTACCTTGATCTCCTGGGCCATGGCCTCACCGGTACTTGAGGGCCTCCATCAGCTCCTCTACGATCTCCTCCACGTCCCCCCGCTCGTGGGCGGTGGCCACGTGGTCCCGGAGGTGGGCCCTTAGGACCATCTCCCCCACGCGGTCCAGGGCACCCTCCACCGCCTTGAGCTGCTTGAGGACGTCCACGCAGTAGACCTGGGGGTCTTCCAGCATGCGGAGGATGCCCTCCAGGTGCCCCTTGGCGGAGAGAAGGCGCTTCTTGGCCTCCTCCCTCACCTTGGGGTCCAGGTGCAGGTGGGGGTGGGACATGGCTAGGCCAGGACCTCGGCCTTGTACCCTTCCTCCTCCACCGCCCGGACGAGGGCCTGGGGGTCCGCTTGGCCTTCCACCACGGCCTCCCCCTTTTCCAGAGAAACCTCGGCCCTCTCCACCCCGGGCACCTTGAGGAGCGCCTTCTTCACCGCCATGACGCAGTGGTTGCAGGTCATGCCTTCCACCTTGAGCTTTAGCATTCCGCGCACCTCCTACCCCTCCCCAGGGGGGTGGGTATCCCTACCCTAACCCCTTTCCCCATCCCCGTCAAGGACCACCGCCCCGGGCAGCGTCCCCGGGGCGGGTTGCGGCCTGGGCTTAGAGGTCTAGGAAAACGGTTTCCCCCTCCAACCGGGCGGGGAAGACCTTCACGGGCTTAGGGGCGGGGAGGGTCTGCCGCCCCGTCCTCAGGTCAAACCGGGCCCCGTGCCGGGGGCAGACGATGGCCCCGTCCTCCACTTCCCCCTCGTGGAGGGGGCCGTCGTCGTGGGTGCAGACGTCCTCCAGGGCGAAGACCTCCTCCCCCGTGTAGAGGAGGAGGATGGGCTTTTTGTGCTCGGGCCGCTTCACCACGAGGCGGCCGTTTTGAAACTCGCCGAGCTTGGCCACAGGGGTCCACATGCTAGATGCGCACCTTCTCCTCGATCACCGCTTCTATGTGGGCCCTCAGGGCCTTCAGGGGGATCCGGGCCAGGACGTCCGCCAGGTGGGCCTTGACCAGGAGCTCCTGGGCGAGGCCTCGAGGGAGCCCGCGGGACTGGAGGTAGAAAAGCTGTACCTCGTCCACGGGAGCGGTGGTGGAGCCGTGGGTGCAGCGCACGTCGTTGGCCCCGATCTCCAGCTGGGGGATGGAGTCCACCCGGGCCGTGGGGGAGAGGAGGAGGTTGCGGTTGGCCTGGTAGGCGTCGGTCTTCTGGGCGCCCCGTTCCAGCTTGATGAGCCCGGAGAAGACCGCCCGGGCCTCGTCCTTCACCGCCCCCTTGTAGAGGAGGTCGCTTCGGGTGTGGTGCTCCACGTGGTGCTGCAGGGTGTAGTGGTCAAAGTGCTGCCTGCCGTGGCCGAAGTAGAGGCCGAGCATCTCGCTTTCCGCCCCCGGGCCCACAAGCTCCGAGGCCACCTCGCTCCGGGCGTAGGCGCCCCCGAGGTTCACCACGAGGTCGTTGAGGCCGCTGTCCCGCTCCAAAAGGGCCCTTTGCCGGTGGAAGTGCCACACCCCCTCTCCAAAGGTCTGGACGTGGGCGTGGCGCAGGCGGGCCCCAGGCCTTAGGACCATCTCCGTGGCCGAGAGGTGCAGGGTGGGGGGGAGGTCTAAGGAGAGGTACTCCTCGATGTAGGCGCTTGGCGTTGTCCTCCAGGAAGAGGAGGGTGCGGCCGAAGGAGGCCTTCCCTTCCAGGAGTACCTTGAAGACCCCGAGGGGCTTTTCCACCTCTAGCCTGCGGGCACGTAGAGAAAGGCCCCGTGGGTGAAGAGGGCGCTGTTCTTTGCGGCGAACTTGTCCTCGGTGAAGACCGCCTGGAAGAGGGCGGCTTCCACCTTTTCCGGGTGGGTCTTCAGGGCCTCGGCCAAGGAGGTGAAGACGAGGCCCTTCTCCTTTAGCCCCTCCGGCACCTCGGCGTAGACCAGGTCGGGCCCCACGAAGACCAAAAACCCCGAGACGTCCGTCTTCTCCAGGCGGCGCTTCACGGGCTCGGGGAGCTCGTCCCGGGAAAGGCTAAGCCCCTTGGGGGCCTCCGCCTCCTGTTCCAAAGGGGCCTCGGAGAGGTCGGTGTAGCGCCAGTTCTCGTCCTTTTTGCTGGGATAAGGGAGGCGGGCGAAGGCCTCGAGGGCCTTTAGCCTCTTCTCCAGCACCCAGGCGGGCTCGCCCAGAGCCTGGGAAAGGGCCTCCACTTGCGTTTTGTCCAGTACCTGCATCCTGCCTCCTTGCACGGGAAGGGGGGAGGCGCGGAGGCCTCGCCCCCTGGGCCAAGTCCCTTAGCCTACGGAACCCTCCATCTCCAGCTCAATGAGCCGGTTGAGCTCCACGGCGTACTCCAAGGGAAGCTCCTTGGCGATGGGCTCGATGAACCCCCGCACGATGAGGGCCGCCGCCTCGTCCTCCTTGAGGCCCCGGGACTGGAGGTAGAAGATCTGCTCGTCGTTGATCTTGGAAACCGTGGCCTCGTGGCCCACGTGGCGGTCTCCTCCTCAATCTCAATGTAGGGGTAGGTGTCCGTGCGGCTCTCGGGGTCAATGAGCAGGGCGTCGCACTCCACGTTGGCCTTGGCGTGGCGGGCCCCTTCCAGGACCTTCACCAGGCCCCGGTAGCTGGCCCGGCCATGGCCCTTGGAGATGCTCTTAGAAACGATGGTCCCCGAGGTGTGGGGAGCCCCGAAGAGGATCTTGGCCCCGGTGTCCTGGTGCTGGCCCGTCTTGGCGAAGGCGATGGAGAGGATCTCCGTGCGGGCCCCCGGCTCCAGGAGGTAGCTGGAGGGGTACTTCATGGTGACCTTGGAGCCCAGGTTCCCGTCCAGCCACTCGTGGAAGGCGTCCCCGTAGACCAGGGCCCTCTGGGTCACCAGGTTGTACATGTTGGTGGACCAGTTCTGGATGGTGGTGTAGCGGCTCCGCGCCCCCCGCTTCACCACGATCTCAATGACCCCGGTGTGCAGGCTTTCCGTGGAGTACATGGGGGCGGTGCAGCCCTCGATGTAGTGCACCTCGGCCCCCTCGTCCACGATGATGAGGGTGCGCTCAAACTGGCCGAACTCGGGGGTGTTCACCCGGAAGTAGGCCTGGAGGGGGAGCTCCACCTTGACCCCCGGGGGCACGTAGACGAAGGAGCCCCCGGACCAGGCGGCGGAGTTCAGGGCGGCGAACTTGTTGTCCTCGGGGGGGACCACCTTGGCGAAGTACTCCTTGAAGAGGTCCTCGTACTTCTTCATCCCCTCCTCGATGGCCACGAAGATGACCCCCTGGCGCTCAAGCTCCTCCCGCACCCGGTGGTAGACCATCTCCGAGTCGTACTGGGCCCCCACCCCGGCGAGCACCTTGCGCTCGGCCTCGGGGATGCCCAGGCGCTCGTAGGTCCTGCGGATCTCCTCGGGGATCTCCTCCCAGCTCTTGGCGTCCCGCACCTCGGCGGGCTTCACGTAGTAGACCAGGTTGTCCAGGTCCAGGCCCGAGAGGTCGGGGCCCCAGGTGGGCATGGGCTTCTTCTGGAAGATTTCAAAGGCCCGCAGGCGGAACTTGAGCATCCACTCGGGCTCGCTCTTGTGGTAGCTGATGGCCTCGATGACTCTCTGGGTGAGGCCCCGCTCGGCCACGAAGACGGGCCTGACCTCGTCTATGAAGTGGTACTTGTATTCCTCCCCTAGGTCTTCAGGTCGGTCTCGTTCATGCGCCCTCCCTTACCCTTTCCCTAAGCCACTCGTACCCCTTGGCCTCCAGCTCCAGGGCAAGCTCCGGGCCCCCCTCGGCCACCACCCGCCCGTCCATCATCACGTGCACCCGGTCGGGGACGATGTAGTTCAGGAGGCGCTGGTAGTGGGTGATGACCAAAGCGCCGAAGCCGGGCCCCCGCATGGCGTTCACGCCCCGGGCCACCACCTTGAGGGCGTCGATGTCCAGGCCGGAGTCCGTCTCGTCCAAGACGGCGTAGGTGGGCTCGAGGACCAAAAGCTGCAGGATCTCGTTCCGCTTCTTCTCCCCGCCGGAGAAGCCCTCGTTGAGGTAGCGGGAGAGGTAGCTCTCGTCCCAGTCCAGAAGTTCCAGGGCCCGCTTCACCTTGGCCCAGAACTCCGCCACCCCCACCTCCCGGCCTAGCCTCCCCTGGAGGGCCAGGCGGAGGAAGTTGGCGATGGTCACCCCGGGCACCTCCACCGGGTACTGGAAGGCCAGGAAGAGCCCCTTCCTGGCCCTTTCGTCCGGGGAGAGGTCCAGGATGTTCTCCCCGTCCAGGAGGACCTCCCCCCTCTCCACGGTGTACTCGGGGTCCCCGGCCAGGATCTTGCCCAGGGTGCTCTTGCCCGCCCCGTTAGGGCCCATGAGGCGTGGACCTGGCCCTTGGGAACCACCAGGTTCACCCCTTTAAGGATGGTTTCCCCGTCGATGGAAGCCCAGAGGTCGCGGATTTCTAGCTGGTTCATCTTGCCTCCTGAGTTCGGGCCGGCCTCTTACTGCGACCCGCTTGCAGTAAGAGTATACCGCCCTTCCCTCCTAAAGTATAGTGGTTTAGTCGGGATTTGCCAGGTGGAAGCCAGGGCCTCGGGCAGGCCCAAGGGGGTGGGGGGAAGCCTTCTTTCCAGCTCGGGGCAGAAGCGTCCCAGGCGCGGCCGAGCTGGAAGCGGAAGGTCTTTGGGAGAGGGCCTTGCCGCGTCTCCAGAAGCTTCTGCCAGGCGGCCTCCCGCTCCCCTAGGCCCAAAAGGGCCAGGACCTCCACCGCCCGGGCCTGGGCCAGGAGCCCGGGGTCCTCCAGGGGCGGCAGGGCCACGATCTGGGCCAGGGCCTCCCCCAGGCTACCCTCCCGGGCCAGGG
>BBBN01000103.1 GCA_001311585.1 Thermus sp. JCM 17653 | reverse complement strand
CCTTAAGGTCCCCCTCACCGACCTCTACCTGGGCCTGGGGGGCTTTTACGGCACCGGCAGGGCCCTCTCCCTTCCCCAGGACGGGGCGGGGCAGGGTGGGGTGCGGGCGGTCTTGGGCACCTGGCTCAACCTCCCCCTGCCCCTTCTTGGGGTCTACCTGGAGCTCCAGCCCATCTACTACCTGACCCCCGCTCCCTCCTTCGGCCTGGGCGGGGCCTTGGGCGTGAGCCTGGGGCTTTAAAGCCACCCCATGCCGGCCTTGGCCGGCATGGGGGCCCCGGCGGGGCCAAAAGCCAGCGAGGGGACCCCGGTAAAAAGCTGGCGGGGATGTTCGGCGGCGGCCGGATGAGCGAATCAGACCCTATAACCCTCTTTTAGGGGCACGATGCGGTTCATCACCAAGGCCCCGGGCCTCGAGTCCACGGGGTCCCGCCAGAAGTAGCCCAGGCGCTCCAGCTGGTAGCGGGTGTCCTCGGGGTCCTGGGCCACGCTGGGCTCAACGAAGCCCCGCTTCACCAAAAGGGCTCGGGGTTGAGGTTTTGCAGGAAGTCCCCACCCTCCTCGGGGTCAGGGGTGCGGAAGAGGCGGCCGTAGAGCCGGAACTCCACGGGGAGGGCGTGGCGGGCGGAGACCCAGTGGATCACCCCCTTGGGCCTGATGCCGTCCTCGGGGTTCGCCCCCAGGGTGCCGGGGACGATCCGGGCCTTGAGGAGCTTCACCTCGCCCCCTTCCTCCACCACGTCTTCCAGCTCGATGACGTAGGCGTGGCGGAGGCGCACCCTTTGCCCTGGGGCGAGGCGCTTCCAGCCTTGGGGGGTGGAGGCTAAAGTCCGTGCGCTCGATGTAGAGCTCCGGGGAGAAGGGGAGGGGGCGGCTTCCCTCCTTGGGGATGTCCCGGGGCCAGTAGGGGGCCTCTATCCACTCCTCCCCCTCGTAGTTGGTGAGGACCACCCTCAGGGGGTCCACCACGCCGAGGACCCGGGGGGCGATGGGGTTCAGGTCGTCCCGCACCACCTCCTCCAAGAGGTCCATCTCTATCTGGGCCTCGTTGCGGGAGATCCCCGTCCTGCGCACGAACTCCACGATGGCCTCGGGCCTCACCCCCCTTCGCCTTAAGGCCCTCAGGTGGGGAGCCTGGGGTCGTCCCAGCCCGAGACGTGCCCCCCTTCCACCAGCCTGATGAGCTTCCTCTTGGAGAGCACGGTGTGGCTCAGGTCCAGCCGGGCGAACTCGTACTGGTGGGGCCTGGGGGAGGTGGGAAGCCCGCACTTCCCTTTAAGGTTCTCAATGACCCAGTCGTAGATGGCGCGGTTGTTCTCAAACTCCAGGGTGCAAAGGGAGTGGGTGACCCCCTCGATGAAGTCCTCCAGGGGGTGGGCGAAGTCGTACATGGGGTAGATGACCCATTTGTCCCCGGCGTGGTAGTGGGGGGCGTGGACGATGCGGTAGAGCACGGGGTCGCGGAGCTTGAAGTTGGGGTGGGCGGGGTCGATCTTGGCCCTTAGGACCCGGCTTCCCGTGGGGAACTCCCCCCGGCGCATCCTCTCAAAGAGCTCCAGGTTCTCCTCCACGCTCCTTTCCCGATAAGGGCTTGGCTTCCCCTGGGCCCTTAGGCGCTCATCTCCTCCTCGGGAAGGTCGTCCACGTAGGCCTTGCCCTCCTGGATGAGGACCAAGGCGCATCGGTACATGGTCTCAAAGTAGTCCGAGGCGTAGAGGACCCGGGCGGGCCGGAAGCCCAGCCAGCGCACGTCCTCCTCGATGGCCCGGGCGTACTCCTCCTTCTCCGTCTCGGGGTTGGTGTCGTCAAAGCGCAGGTTGCACTCCCCGCCGTAGTCCTGGGCGAGGCCGAAGTTGAGGACGATGCTCCGGGCGTGGCCGATGTGGAGGTAGCCGTTGGGCTCCGGGGGGAAGCGGGTGACGAGCTTGGCGTACTTCCCCTCCTTGAGGTCCCGCTCCACGATCTCGGTGATGAAGCACTCGGGGACAAGGCCCATAAGGAGAGTCTACTCAGAACCTGGGCGGCCGCTTCTCAAAGAAGGCCCGGATGCCCTCCTTCAGGTCCCCGGTTTCCCGCACCCAGGCGTTGGCGAGGGCGGCGAGGCGGAAGCCGTCCTCGAGGCCCATCCCCGGAAGGCCAAAAGGAGCTCCTTGGTGAGGCGAAGGGAAGTGGGGGCGTTCTTCACCACCTCCTCCGCCAAGGCCACCGCCTCCTCCAGGGCTTTTCCGGGAGGGGCGATGCGGTTTACCAGGCCCAGGGCCTTGGCCTCCCTTGCCTCCACGAGCCTCCCCGTGAGAAGGAGGTCCTTGGCGGCCTTCTCCCCTACGGCCCGCACCAGGATCACCGAGACCAAGGCGGCCACGAAGCCGATCTTCACCTCGGTGTAGCCCAGCTTCGCCTCCTCGTCCATGACCACCAGGTCGCAGGCGGTGGCCAGCCCCGCCCCCCCGGCCACCGCCGGGCCGTTCACCGCGGCCACCGTGGGCTTAGGGTAGGTGTAGAGCCGGTGGAAGAGGCGCATGAGGGAGAGGGAGTGGCGGTAGTTCTCCTCGGCCCCGAGCTCCGTGACCCGTTCCAAAAAGGCCAGGTCCGCCCCGGCGCTGAAGGCCGTGCCCCTTCCCGTGAGGACCACGGCCCGCACCTCGGGGTCCTCCTCCAGAGCCTCCAGGGCCCGGAGGAGCCCCTCCACCATCCCCGGGGAGAGGGGGTTGCGCCGCTCGGGATCGTTGAGGAAGAGGGTGGCCACGCGGCCTCTTTCCACCTGGACCATGCCCCCATTGTAGCCGAGGGGCTTTTCCTGCTACACTCCCCTTAGCCCGCAAACTTCGGCGAGAGGGCTTGGCGGGCTAGGAGGTGGTGTAGATAAAGGAGTACTTGACCAACGAACGCATCCGCGCCAAACAGGTGAGGGTTATCGGCCCCGATGGGCAGCAGCTCGGCATCATGGACACCCGGGAGGCCTTGCGCCTGGCCCAGGAGCAGGACCTGGACCTGGTCCTGGTGGGCCCCACCGCCGATCCGCCCGTGGCCCGGATCATGGACTACTCCAAGTGGCGCTACGAGCAGCAGGTGGCGGAAAAGGAGGCCCGGAAGAAGGCCAAGCGCACCGAGGTGAAGTCCATCAAGTTCCGGGTAAAGATCGACGAGCACGACTATAAGACCAAGCTGGGCCATATCAAGCGCTTCCTGGAGGAGGGGCACAAGGTCAAGGTAACCATCATGTTCCGGGGGCGGGAGATGGCCCACCCCGAGCTGGGGGAGAGGCTTTTAGAGCGGGTGGCCGAGGACCTTAAGGGGATGGCGGTGGTGGAGATGAAGCCCGAGATCCTCGGCCGGGATATGAACATGCTCCTGGCCCCGGCCAAGGTATCGGCCTAGACCGAAACCGTCTCCTCTGGTATAGTGGGAAGGCTTTGGGGAGCACCCAAGACCCTTCGGGGGCGCTTCCCAGGGCGGAGGAGGCTTATGCCGAAGATGAAGACCCATAAGGGCGCCAAGAAGCGGGTCAAGGTGACCGCTTCGGGCAAGGTGGTAGCCATGAAGACGGGCAAGCGGCACCTCAACTGGCACAAGTCGGGCAAGGAGATCCGTCAGAAGGGGCGGAAGTTCGTCCTGGCCAAGCCCGAGGCGGAGCGCATCAAGCTCCTCCTCCCCTACGAGTAGGAGGTAGAGGATGCCGCGCGCCAAAACCGGATTCGTCCGCCGCAGGAAGCACAAGAAGATCCTGAAGCTCGCCAAGGGGTACTGGGGTCTGCGCTCCAAGAGCTTTCGCAAGGCCCGGGAAACCCTCTTCGCCGCGGGCAACTACGCCTACGCCCACCGCAAGCAGAAGAAGCGGGAGTTCCGCAAGCTCTGGATCGTGCGCATCAACGCCGCCTGCCGTCAGCACGGGATGAACTACTCTAGCTTCATGAACGGCCTCAAGAGGGCGGGCATCGCCCTGGACCGCAAGGTCCTGGCCGACCTGGCGGTGCGGGAGCCCAGGCCTTCGCCGAGCTGGTGGAGCGGGCCAAGGCGGCCCGGGCCTGAGGGCCGGGGAAAGGGCGCCGGGCGGGGCTCCGGCGCCTTTTCCCATGAAAGGATGGGCGTGATCCCGCCGCAACTCTACGTCCTCCTGGTGGCGGCCCTTCCGGTGGTGGAGCTTAGGGGGGCCATTCCCCTGGGGGTGGCCCTGGGCCTTTCCCTTTGGGAAGCCTTTTTCCTGGCCCTCCTGGGCAACCTGCTGGTGGCTCCCTTGGCCCTGGCCCTCCTCCCTTGGGTCCTGGGCCTCGCCACCCGGGTTCCCCTCCTGGCGCGGGCCTGGGGGGCCCTCGAGGCCCGGGTCCGGCTTAGGGGGGAGGAGCAGGTCCAGCGCCTGGGGGCTTTGGGCCTTTTCCTCTTCGTGGCCGTGCCCCTTCCCGGCACCGGGGCCTGGAGCGGGAGCCTTTTGGCCGTGGTCCTGGGCCTTAGGCGGCGCTACGCCCTTCTGGCCATCTCCTTGGGGGTGGTGGCCGCCGGGGGCCTGGTCCTCCTCCTCACCGGGGGGGCGGTGGCCGGGCTAAACTACCTGCGATGACCGCCCTTCTTCCCTTGGCCTACCTCGTGGGGGCGCTGCCTTTGGGGTACTGGCTGGCTAGGCGGCGCGGGGTGGACCTGCGCACGGCAAGCCCCTACACCCTGGGCCTGGAAAGCGCCCTTAGGCGCCTGGGCCTAGGCCTCCTTCTCCTCTCCTTCCTCCTGGACTTCCTCAAGGGCTACCTGCCCCTTCTTTTGGGGCGGGCTTTGGGGCTGGACCTCGCCGGGCTTCTCGCCTTGGGGGTGGCGGCCTACCTGGGCCACCTCTACCCCCTCTTCTTCCGGGACCCCTGGCCTCTAAGGGCCAAGGGGGCGGGGGTGCTTCTTGGCGTGCTTTCCGGCCTTCCCCTCCCGCCCGCCCTGGGCCTCGTGCCCGTGGCCTTGGGCCTCGTCCTGTACGCCCTCACGGGCTACGCCTCCTTGGCCGCCTTGGGGCTTCCCCTGGGGCTTCTCGGGGCGATGCTCTTTGGGGGCTTTGGCCTTCCCGAAAGGTTGCTCGCCCTCGCCCTTTTCCTCCTCGCCCTCTGGCGCTACAAGGAGAACCTGGGGCGGATCCTCGAGGGCACCGAGCCCAAGCTGGGTGAGCCCCTGCCGCTTCCCTCGGAAAAGCAGGTGGTCTGCGCCTTCCTCATCCACCCCCTGACCCTGGAGGACTTCTGGCAAAGCCCCCGCTTCCGCTGGCTTAGGCCCCTGGTGCGCTTGGGCCTCCTCAAGCAGGCGTGGATGGAGCGCCTCGCCGAGGCTTCCGCCCCATGAAGGTGGGGGAGGTGCGGGGGGTGCGGACGGCGGACGGGCGGGAGGTCCTCTGCCACCTCATCTCCGCCCCCCTCCTTCCCCACCAGATCAAGGCCAAGCCCGAGCTCGCCGTGCGGAGGGCCATCCAGGGCGCGCGGCTCGCCATGGAGCTCGGGGCCACGGTGGTGGGCCTCGGGGCCTTCTGGAGCGTGGTGGGGGAGAAGGGGAAAGCGGTGCAGGAGGCCGTGCCCGGGATAGAGGTGACGAACGGCGGGGCCTACACCGCAGGGACCGTCAAGGCGGCCATCCCCAGGATCCTCGCCCACTTCGCCCAAAGCGGCAAGGACCTGAAGGGGATCACGGCCGCGTGGTGGGGGCGAACGGGGTGGTGGCCTTCGGCATCGCCCGGCAGATCGCCCCCTACGTGGCAGGCTCATCCTGGTGGGGCGGGACCTAAAGCGCCTGGAAAAGGCGGCGGAGAGCCTCAGGAAGAACCTGGAGCGCAAAGGCGAGGCCCCCGAGATCCTGGCCACCACGGAGATGGCCGCCATAAGGGAGGCGGACCTCGTCTTCACCGCCACCAGCGACCCCAATCCGGTGATCTACCCCGAGCACGTGAAGCCCGGGGCCTGGATCTACGACGAGGGGGTGCCCCCCGATGTGCACCCCTCGGTCCGGGGGGTGCCCGGGGTGCGGGTCATCCCCGGGG
>BBBN01000102.1 GCA_001311585.1 Thermus sp. JCM 17653 | reverse complement strand
GGGCTGGTGGTGGAGGTGGAGGAGCGGCGGGCTTGGTGCGCACCCTCCTGGACCCGGAAAGCCAGGTGGGGGTGCGCCCGGAGAAGGCCCCGGGGAGGGGCATCGCCCGGGGAGCCCCTCCGGGCCACCTCCTGGCCGAGTTCCCCCCCAGCGTGAGGCTTAACCCGGGGGACCTCCTCCTCACCGGGGCCCCTCTGGGGCTCTTCCCCGACGGGATCCCCGTGGGCAGGGTGGAGCGGGTGGAGCGGGCCTCGGGAGGCCTGAAGCTTAGGGCCTGGGTCCGCCCCCTGGTGGACCTCTCCCTGCTCGAGGAGGTCATGGTCTTGAGGCCCTTATGATCCCCTTCCTGGCCCTCCTCCTCACCCTCTTCCTCTCGGGGCTTCTTGCCGCCCTATGGCCCCAAGGGGCCATGGCCCCCGATCTCTTCCTGGTCCTCGCCCTGGGGTACGCCGCCCGAAGGCCCTTCTACCTGGGCCTGCCCGCAGCCTTCTCCTTGGGCCTTCTTCAAGACCTTCTGGGCTACGGGCTCTTGGGGCTCCACGCGGTGGGCCTCACCCTGGCCGCCTACGCCTATTACGCCGCAAGCCGCCGCCTGGCCCCAGAGGGCCACCTTCCCCTCCTCTTCGCCTTCCTCTGGGCCTTTCTGGCCAAATGGCTCGGCCACTTTCTGGTGGCTACTGGCTCCGCCTGGACCTGCCGCCCCTCCTCCTAGGGGACCTGATGCTGGAAGGGCTTTTCACCCTCCCCTTTTACCTCCTCGCCCTGCGCTTGGGTAAATCCCCATGACCGGCCGCCTTTACGCCCTCATGGTGTTTTTTCTCGTGGCCTTCGGCCTCCTTGGCCTTCGGGCTTGGCAGCTTCAGGTCTTGGAGTACGAGAAGTACGCCCTGAGGAGCCAGGGCAACTACCTAAAAACCGAGGGCCTCCCCGCCCCCAGGGGCCGGATCCTGGACCGCAAGGGCCGGGTCATCGCCCAGGACCGGCTGGTGGTGGACCTGGTCTACGAGGGAGGGGAGGTCCTCTTTAAGGAAAGGCTTCTGCCCCTCCTGGGCTTGAAGGACCTCCCCAAGGGTCCAGGCCCCGTGGTGCTCAAGGCGGGGGTCCCGGAGCACCTTCTCCCCACCCTGGCCGAGCTCACCGCCGGCCAGAGAAACCTGAAGCTGGTGGAGCGGGTGGAACGCTACTACCCTAACCCTATCTCCGGGCCGGTTTTAGGCTATGTTCTCCTGGCCAACGCGGAGCAGGTGAAGCGGGGGTACAGCCCCGAGGAGCAGGTGGGCCAGGCGGGCCTCGAGGCCGCCCTGGAACCCTACCTGAGGGGGAAGCGGGGGGTGAAGGCCGTGGAGGTGAACGTCAAGGGGGAGCGCCTCCGGGAAACGGTGCTGGAGGAGCCGGTGCCCGGACAGGACGTGGTCCTCACCCTGGACCTAGACCTACAACGGGCGGCCGAACGGGCCCTCGAGGAGGCCCTGGCCGACATCAACGCCGGCAGGCGCCTCCAGGGGCTTCCTCCGGCCACCCGGGTCAAGGGGGCCATCGTGGCCCTGGACCCGAGGACCGGGGAGGTGCTGGCCATGGCCTCCTCCCCCTCCTTTGACCCCAACCTCTTCGCCAGGCGCCCGGTGCCCAAGGAGGCGGGAGCCCTTCTCCAAGACCCCGACCTCCCCCTCCTCAACCGGGCGGTCCAGCCCTACACCCCCGGCTCCACCTTCAAGCTGGCCACCAGCTACGCCCTCCTGGAGGAGGGTTACGTGAGCCCCACCACCACCTTCCGCTGCAGCCCCTACATCGTCTTCGGCGGCCAGGTGCGGCGCAACTGGGCAGGCCGGGACATGGGCCCCATGACCGTCAAGGAGGCCATCGCCTGGAGCTGCAACACCTGGTACTACCAGGCGGTGGCCCAGGACCCCTTGGGCCTGGTGGACCGCCTGGCGCAAAGGGCCCGCCTCCTGGGCCTGGGAGAGGCCACGGGCCTGGAGGTGGCGGAGAAGACCGGCCTCCTGCCACCCGTGCCTGGAAGCGGGAAACCCTCAAAGAGCCCTGGTATCCTGGGGAAACCCTTTCCGTAGCCATCGGGCAGGGCCCCGTCCTGGCCAGCCCCGCCCAGATCGCCCGGATGCTGGCCACCCTGGCCAACGGCGGGTTCAAGCCTCGGCTCCACCTGGTCAAGCGCCTGGGAAAGGCCGAGGTGCGCCCGGAGGGGCAAAGGGTGCCCGGGCGTTACTGGCAGGTCCTGCAGGAGGGCTTGCGCAAAACCGTGACCGAGGGCACAGCCCGGCACGTCCTGGGCGACTTTCCCGTGCCCACCGGGGGGAAGACCGGCACCGCCGAAACCCCGGGCAAACGGGTGGGACTGGAGCACGCCTGGTACATGGGCTACGGCCCCACCGACCCGGGCGCCCCCTATCCGCCCCTGGTGGTGGTGGCCTTCTTTGAGAACGGCGGTGAGGGAAGCCGGGTGGCCCTTCCTGCGGTGAAAAAGGTCATGGCCGCCTACTGGGGAATGGCCCGGTAGAATAGCCCCATGCGGCTTCGCGCCACCCCCAAGGCCTTGGCCCTCCGCTTAGACGGCGGCGAGACCCCCGAGGCCATCCGGTCCTTGGACCTGCCCGAGGGGCTGCCCCTGGAGGTGGAGGTGGCAGGCCCCGTGGGCCAGGAGGTCCTGGAAGCCCTCCTCTCCCTGGGGCGGCCCCTCACCCTGTCTCCCCCTCGAGGGCGCCTCCCCGTGGGCACCTTGGTGGTGGCCAAGACCCTGCGCTCCGGGGAGCGGGTGGAGCACCCGGGCACCGTGGTGGTCCTGGGGGACGTGAACCCGGGGGCAGAGGTGGTGGCGGGGGGAGACGTGATCGTGGTGGGCAAGCTGAGGGGCCTGGCCCACGCCGGGGCCTCGGGGGACGAAGAGCGCTTCATCTTCGCCTTGGAGCTCGCCGCCAAGCAGGTGCGCATCGGCCCCCATCTGGCCCAGGCCCCCGAAGGGGAAAAGGTCCGGGGCCCCGAACGGGCCCGGGTGGAGGGGGGCCAGATCGTGGTGGAGCCCTGGGCTAGAAGGTGAGGCCCCCGGTTTCCTCCCCGTAGCGCCTCAGCACCAGGTAGATGACCCAGCCCGTGAGGGCCACGTAGAGCCAGATGGGGACCAGGACCCTGGCCCAGCGCTTGTGCAGGGCAAACTCCCCGCGAAAAGCCCGCCAGATGACGTAAAGGGCCAGGGGTCCGTTGAGGGCGGCGAGGAGGGTGTGGCTGAAGAGCACGAAGTAGTACGCCCCCCGCCAGGCCTCGGGACCCCCGTAGGCCGTGGTGCCGTAGAGCCCCCACTTGGCCAGGTAGAAGACCAAAAAGAGGGCGGCCAGGCCGGTGGCGGTGAGCATCATCCGGTGGTGCGCTACCCGGTTCCCTCTCCGGATAAGGGCCACGCCCCCCAGCAAGGCCAGGCCCGAAAGCAGGATGGACCAGACTGCCAAAAGCCCCAAGAGCTCCTTCATTTTCCCTCCGAGGTCCCGGCCAAGCGCTCGGCCATGAGCCGCACCGCCTCCAGCCGGGCGGTGCGGGCGTAGCTATACCCCCTCAGGTAGTCCTCCTCCTTCCCCAAAGCCTGGTAAAGGCGCAGGTAAGCCACCGCCAGAAGCCCCTCCCGCTCCCGGGAGGGGGGCAGGCGGTGCAGGAGCTTGGCGATCTCCCGCAGTTTGGCCGAGGCCTCAGGGTGGGGAGGTGTCTCCCTCAAGGCCCGGGCCAGATGGGCCAGGGTTTCGCCGGTATCCGGCATACCGAACGGCAGTATACCACGGCTAGGGAAGGCGGCGGGAAGAGCGGTTCCCGGCGGCGTCCACCGCCACCAGAAGGGCCCCTCGAGGCGCCTCCACCCAGAAGGGGACCTTCGGCCCCTTGGGTAGGGAAAGGGGGGTGAAGCGCCTCCCACCTGGAGGTCACCCGGTCCACCCCCACGTTGTCCTCCACCTGGCCGTAGACCCGAACCCGGGCCCCTTCCTCCTCCACCCGCTCCACCACGATCCGGGGGGGCGAGGCGTCCAGAACCAGGGGTATCCGCCTCTCCACCGGTTGCCCAGGAGATCCTCCGCCTCCAAGCGCACCTCCACCCGCCCCGAGGCGGGAGCCCGCAGGCGAAAGCGGAATCGGACCAGCTTCTTGCCCTTCTCCCCTTCCGGCCAGAACCTCCCTGGCCTCCCGCCCACACCCTCGCCCACCCCCGAAGTCAAAGGCGTAGCTTCCACCAGGAGGTCCCGCCCGGGGGCCAGCCCCCCTCCGCTGGGCTCCACCAGGCCAAGCTCCGGTGGGGCTGTGTCGGGCCGGGCACAGGCGGCAAGCAAAAAGAGAAGGAGGGGAAGCCAGCGCATCCCCTCCATGTTAGCGCACGCTCATCTAACGGAAGATCACCCCCACCCGACCAGCGAAGTCCGGGTAGAATCTCAAAACGCCTCCCCACCCCCTAGGTGGTGTAAAGGGCGTTGATGCGCACGTACCCCTCGGTCAGATCGCACCCAAAGGCCTCCCCCTCCCCCTGGCCTTCTTGGAGGTCCACCAGGACCTCCACCTCCTCGGCCCGCATGGCCCGGCTGGCCCCTTCCCGGTCAAAGGGAAGGCCCCGCCTCGTAGAGGGGAATCCCCTGAAGGGCAATGCGCACCCTAAGGGGGTCAAACCGGGCCCCCGAGTTGCCGAGGGCGGCCAGGATCCTCCCCCAGTTGGGGTCGTTGCCGTATAGGGCGCTCTTCCAGAGGGCGCTTCCCGCAATGGCCCTCGCCGCCCGCCGCGCCTCCTCCGCCGTGGCTGCCCCTTACCCGCACCACCATGAGCTTGGTGGCCCCCTCCCCGTCCCGGGCGATCTTGCGGGCCAGCTCCCGGGCCACGGCTTCCACCCCTTCCCAAAAGGCCCCTAAGGGCACCTCCCCCTGGGCCCCGTTGGCCATGAGGAGGGCGAGGTCGTTGGTGGAGGTGTCCCCGTCCACGGTGACCTGGTTGAAGGTGCGCTCCACCACCTCCCGCCACCCAGCCCGCAAGGCCTCCTGGGGGACCAGGCGTCCGTGACCAGGAAGGCCAGCATGGTGGCCATGTTGGGGTGGATCATGCCGCTCCCCTTGGCGAGGCCCACGATCCGCGCTCCCCCCACCTCGGCCTCGGCCACCTTGGCCACCAGGTCCGTGGTGAGGATGGCCTCGGCGAAGGCCTCGGCGAAGGGGGTGAGCTCCACCTGGGGCAGGCCCGCCTCGATCTTCTCTATGGGCAAGGGCACCCCGATGACCCCGGTGGAGGCGGTGAGAACCTCCTCCGGAGGAAGGCCCAGGCGGAGGGCCGCCGCCTGGGCCATGCGCCGGTCGTCCTGGAAGCCCCGCTCCCCGGTGGCGCAGTTGGCGTTCCCGGCGTTCACCACCACGGCCTCAAGGGCTTCCCCGAGGCGTAAAGCGCCCTTCCCCGGTGGATGGAGGCGCCGCCGCCCGGTTCTGCGTGGCGGCGTAAGCCCAGGCCGCGGGCAAACCGGAAACCAAAAGGGCGAGGTCGGGCTTGCCCGAGGGCTTGATCCCCGCCCGGGTGGCCCCGGCGCGGAAACCTAGGGGAAGCCTCACGGCCATAGCCCCTCCTTGGGAAGCGCCGTCTCCTCGGGAAAGCCCAGCATCAGGTTGAGGTTCTGCACCGCCTGCCCCGCCATGCCCTTCACCAGGTTATCCAGGGCGGCGAAGACCAGGACCCGCCCCGCCCTCTCTTCATAGAGGGGCTTGAGGTCCACCCGGTTGCTTCCCAGGGTGCCCTTGGTCTCGGGAAGGCCTTCCAGCACCCTCACGAAAGGTTCCCCAGTGTAGAAATCCCGGTAAAGCGCCTCCAGGGCCCCCTGGCTCCAGCCGCCCCCCACCTCCGCCTGGGCGGTGACCAGAATCCCCCGGGTCATGGGCACCAGGTGGGGGGTGAAGGAAAGCCGTACCGCCCCCGCCTCCCCGTGGGTGCGCACCCATCTCCCCTGGGCCAAGACCCTCCCCAGGTTTTGCTCCATCTCGGGGATGTGCCGGTGGGTGCCCCCGGCCTTGTAGGGCTTTG
>BBBN01000101.1 GCA_001311585.1 Thermus sp. JCM 17653 | reverse complement strand
TGGCCCTGGGGGAGGAGGGGGAGGCCCGCCAGGCGGGCGGCCTGGGCGAAGGCGGAAAGCAGAAGCCTCCTTCCCTCCGTGGCCCGCTTCAGGTATTCAGGCCGGTAGGCGTTGGCGTGGAGGACCTTTAGGCCCCTGCCCTTGGCCCAGGCGTAGAGGCTTTGCGCCAGGAGGGGCCTGAGCCTGGGGCTCGGGAAGGGGCCCTGGTGGTGGCCGAGAAGCCGGGCGGCGTTCACCCCCGTGAGGAGGGTGGTCTGGCCCGTGCCCGACTGGGGCAGGCCCTCTACCCCCAAGGCGGCGTCCAGGGGGTGGGGGGAGAGCTCTAGGAGGAGGGGGAAAAGGTCTTCCAGGGCTTCTCCCAGGCCCAAGCCGTCCACGAAGAGGAAGAGCACCCCTTTAGTGTGCCCTTTGGGAGAGGGGAGAAGGTGGTGGGGTTTCCGAAAACCTTGGGGGTGGCGGGGTATCCTGGAAGAGGAGGTGTCCTTATGCCGGTGAGGAAAGCCCAGGCGGTATGGGAAGGCGGGTTGCGTTCGGGCAAGGGGGTGATGAAGCTTCAGAGCCAGGCCTTTGAGGGGCCTTATTCCTTCCCCTCGCGCTTTGAGGAAGGCCCTGGCACCAACCCCGAGGAGCTCATCGCCGCGGCCCACGCGGGGTGCTTCTCCATGGCCCTCTCCGCCGCCTTGGAGCGGGAGGGCTTTTCCCCCAAGCGCATCTCCACCGAGGCCCGGGTCCACCTGGAGACGGTGGAGGCAAGGCCACCCTCACCCGCATTGAGCTTTTCACCGAGGCCGAGGTGCCAGGGATCAGCCCGGAGAAGTTCTTGGAGATCGCCCAGGCCGCCAAGGAGGGCTGCCCCGTTTCCCGGGCCCTGGCGGGGGTGAAGGAGATCCTCCTTTCGGCCCGCCTGGTGGGCTGAGCGCCCGCACTTCGGTTTTGCGACATGGGATGCCCGAAATGGGGCTAGGAGAGGGCTTTTTGGGGCCCCCACCGCGGCTTTCGCCGCGGTGGGGTACTTAGCCTTCCCCCTTCCAAAGGAGGCGGCCACAGGAGGGGCAGCGGGTGAGCTGCCCCTGGACTACCTTTTGCGCCACGTGGGTGGGCAGGACCACGTTGCACCCCTCGCAGCGGAAGACCTGGCCTTGGCGGAGCATGCGCACGATGCCGGTGCCCTTGCGGGCCCGGCGGATGGCCTCGTACTCCTTGAGCACGGGGGTGGGAATGCCCTGGGCCATGGCCTCCCGCTCCTCCTGGAGCCTTTGGATCTCCACCTTCAGGGCCTCCACCCTCAGGGTGTTTTCCTGGAGGAGGGCCTCGAGGCGGGGACGGAGGCCGGCGAGGCCCTCCTCCACCTGGGCGATCTGGGCCTCCACCTCTTCCATGGCCTCCATGATGGGGGTGGAGAGCTCCAGGAGCTCCTTGATGCGGTCCTTGATCTGCTGGATGCGGTTCTCGTACTGGGTCTGCTCCCGGGCGTTTTGGGCCTGGCGCTGCTCCGCCTCCGCCTGCTTTTCCTTGGCGGTGAGGTCCTCTATGTCTAGGCTGTGGCGGGTGTAGGCCTTGCGCAGCTCCGCCTGCCGCTCCAGGAGGTCCCCGAGCTCCCGCTCCAGGGCCTCCACCTGGGCCTTCACCGCAAGGAGCTCCTCCGGAAGGCTTTCGGCTTCTTTCTGGAGCCGATCTATTTCCAAATCCTTTTCCTGAAGGGCGTAAAGGGCCTTCAGCGCCTCCAGCTGTCCCCGTTGAGGAGCGTCCGCCCCGTTCACGTTTCCCATTCTAACCCGGTGAGGAAGGGGTTGGCCCGGGCCTCGAGGCCCAGGGTGGTCCCGGGGCCGTGCCCGGGGTGGACCCGGGTTTTGGGGGGAAGGGCGAGAAGGCGCTTCAGGGAGGCGAAAAGGGCCTTGGGGTCGGCCCCGGGGAGGTCGTAGCGGCCCACCCCTCCCCGGAAGAGGAGGTCCCCGGAGAAGACCTGGGCGCCTTCGGGGTCGTAGAAGGCCACGTGGCCGGGGCTGTGGCCGGGGAGGTGGAAGACCTGGAAGCCGAAAAGCGTCATCCCCTCCTCCAGGGGCTCCACGGGGAGGGGGGGCTTGGGAATGGCGAAGCCCCAGGCCCGGGCGACGAGGTCCGCTCCTTCGTACAGGGGGAGGTCCAGGGGGTGGAGGAAGACGGGAAGGCCCAGGGCCGCCACCAGGGGGGCCACGGCCCCCACGTGGTCAAAGTGGGCGTGGGTGAGGAGGATGGCCCTCGGGGTGAGGCCGGTTTCCCGGAAAAGGGCGAAGAGCCTCTCCGGTTCGTCCCCCGGGTCTATGAGGACCGCCCCCTCCCCGGTCTCCACCAGGTAGGCGTTTTCCTGGAGGGGGCCCAGGGTGACGGGAAAGACCCTCATGGCTCGGTGGGCAGGCCCTCCTGGAGCCACTCGTGCATGGAACCCAGGTAGTTCCTGGCCTTGACCCCCAGGCTCCGCAGGACGAAGAAGGCCACGGCGCTCCTGGCCCCGGAGTGGCAGTAGACCCCTACCTCCTGGCCGGGCTCCAGGGAAAGCCGTTCCAGCAGCCCTTGGGGCTCCAGAAACAGGTCCAAGGGGGCGTTCCTGCTCCCCGGGATGCGCCCGCCCCGGGGGCAGCAGCGGGGGTGAACCTGGCCTTGGAACTCCTCGGGGCTCCGCACGTCCAAAAGGAGGGGGTGGCGGGCGGCCTCGTCGGCGGTGAGGAGCCAGTCCCGCCGGAGCTTGGCCACTACCTCCGTGCGCTCGGGCTTGGGCTCTTCCTTCTCCGTGGCCTGGGCCTCCCACCCCTCGGTCCAAAGGCTCACCTCCAGCCCCCCCAGGCCCAGGAAGAAGGCGGTGCGGCACAGGCGCTGGTGAGCCCCTCGTCGTAGAGGACCACGGGGCTTTTCAGGCCCAGGCTTTGGAAGAGCTCGGTGAGGCCCGCTTCCAGGGCCTTAAGCTCCGCCTCCTCCCGCAGGCGAAGCCGGGGGGCGGAGAGGTCCAGGTGGCGGGCCCCCGGAAGGTGCCCCGCCTCGTAAGCGGGCCGGGGACGGGTGTCCACCAGGACGGCGTCCTTGGGCAGGTCCATGGGCCTGATTATAGGGGACGCATGGGTAAGCCAGAAAGAGTAAGGGTACTTGACAAAAGAGCGCGCATGTGTTATTAGTGTACTTCGGAGGTGATGGGTATGGCTCTGGTGCGGAAGGACGCGCGCGCCACGGAGATCACGCCCTTCAGGACCTGGGGACCCCTCTCCCTCTTGGAGGAGGCCAATCGGCTCTTTGAGGAGGTGATGGGCGACTTCGCCCGGCCCTTGGCCACCGCCTACGTGGCCCCGGCGGACCTCTACGAGACCGACGAGGCCTTGGTCCTGGAGATGGCCGCTCCCGGCCTGGCCCCTGAGGACCTGGAGGTGAGCCTCGAGGGCACCAAGCTCACCGTCCGGGGCCAGGTGAAGCCTCAGGAGGACGTGAGGGTGCGCCGCTACTACCTCCAGGAGATCCCCCACGGCTCCTTCGTGCGCACCTTCACCCTGCCCGTGGAGGTGAAGGCGGAGGAGGCCAAGGCGGAGTTCCGCCACGGGATCCTGAGGCTCACCCTGCCCAAGGTGGCCGAGGCCCGGGCCAAGCGGATCCCCATTGAGGTGGTCCAGTAGCTCTAGGCCCGGAGGAACCCCCTGGGGAAGCCCCAGGGGGATTACGCTACCCTCCCCGGCCCAGGGCCTTCCCCAGCCGCCTCAAGGCCTCCTCCAGGACCTCGGGGTAGGTGGCGAAGTTGAGGCGCACGTAGCGGTCGTACCCCTCCCCGAAGTTCTCCCCCGGGTTCAGGGCCACCCGGGCCTCCTTTAGGAGGTGGGCCGCCGCTTTGGGGATCCCCGTCTTGAGCCAGGCCAGATAGGTGCCTTCCGGGGGGAAGTGGCCGAGACCCACCTCCCGGGCCCAGGCCGCCACCCGGTCCCGGTTGGCCTTAAGCCTTTCCCGGGTTTCCCGAAGCCAATCCTCCCCCTCCAAAAGGGCAGCCTTCCAGGCGGCCATGGCCAGGACGTTGGGGAAGGTGTGGGGGAGGTGGCGCTTCAGGGCCTCCACCAGGGGCTTGGGCCCCACCACCGCCCCCAGGGGCAGGCCCGCCAGGTTGTAGGCCTTGCCCGGGCCCAGGAGGGTGAGGGTGCGTTCGGGGAGGAAGCGGGCCAAGGGGACGTGAGGCCTCTCGTAGGTCAGGGGGGCGTGGAGCTCGTCGGAGACCACGATGAGGTCGTGCTTGCGGGCGATCTGGGCCAGGGCCAGAAGCTCCTCCTCGGTGAACACCCGGCCCGTGGGGTTTTGCGGGTGGCAGAAGAGGAGGAGCCTCGAGGCGTAGGCCAGGCGCTCCAGCCCCGAAAGGTCCAGCCTCCACCCCTCCTCCGTTTCCCTCAGGGGGTTGGAGAGGAGGGTGCGCTTCTGCTCCCGGATGGCGGCCAGGAAGGGAGGGTAGACGGGCACCTGGCTCAAGACCCCCTGCCCGGGGGCGGTGAAGGCGGCCACGGCGGCGTACAGCCCCACCACCACCCCGGGCATGAAGGCCACCTCCCCCTCGAGGCCCCCCTTTTCCAGGAGGAGGGCCTTGAGCTCCGGGTCCCCTTCCCGGGGCGGGTAGCCTAAAAACCCCTCCGCCCGCTCCTTCAGGGCCTTGCGGATGGGCTCGGCCACGGGAAAGTCCATGTCCGCCACCCACAGGGGGAGGACGTCCTCGGGGTAGGCGCTCCACTTCAAGGAGTCCTTGCGGGGGGGAAGCACCATGGGGTTATCTTACCGCCCGGCCCAGGCGCCTCAGCATGTAAAGGGAAAGGAGGACGAGAAAGAGGCTCACCACCTGGGTGGCGGTGAAGAGGCCGATGCCCAGGCTTCGTTCCGGTAGACGGGAAGCCAAAGGGGGTTCAGGCGGAAGGGCTCCTCCAGGACCGAGCGGAGGACGCTGTACCAAAGGAGGAAGTTCCAGAAGGCGTACCCATAAAAGGGCTTTTTCCTGAGCCAGTAGAGGGAGAGGGGCAGGAGGATGAGCCCCACCAGGGCCCCGTAGATCTGGGTCAGGTGCACCGGCCCCCGGAGGAGCTCTTGGCACCGGTAGACCTGAGAGATGTCGTCAATCCCGGGGCAGACCCCGGGGAAGCCCCGGGCCCACTCCGGCCAGGTGAAGCCGATGGGCAAGGAGGTGAGGCGGCCCACGGTGTCCGAGCCGTTCATGAGGTTCCCGATCCTTCCGGCCACGATGCCCAGGGCCACCCCGGGGGTGGCGGCGTCCAGGTAGGGCCACAGGGGATAGCCCCGCTTCCGGTGGAAGTAGTAAAAGGCCAGGGTGCCCCCCAGGATGGCCCCGTGGAAGGAAAGCCCCCCGTGCCAGATGTAGAGGATTTCCACCGGGTTTTCCAGGAAGTAGCCGGGGGAGGTGAGGACGTACCCCAGCCTGGCCCCCACCACCCCCCACACCACGGCCCAGAAGACTGCGGTTTCAAACCGCTCCGTGTCCAGCCCCCAGGCCTTCAGGCGCCTCTTGGCCAGCTCAAAACCGATGAAGATGGCAGGGTAAGGAGGAACCCGTACCATTGGATCCTCAGGGGGCCGATCTGGATCATGGTGGGGTTCATCCCTGGCCTCCCAGAAGCGCCGCCATGCGTTCGGCGAGCTCTTTTTCCCCAAAGGCCCCTTCCAGAAGCACCTCCTCCCCCCAAAGGAGCACCGGGACCCGGAAGGTGTACCGCCGGAAAAGCTCCGGGTCCCGGTCCACGTCCCGGCGCACGTAGGGCACCCCCAGGCTCCAGAGGGCCCTTTCCGCCTTCTTGCAAAGCCCGCACCCTTCCCGGGTGACGAAGACGAGCTCCATGGGGGAAAGCATACCCCAGCCCGGCTAGAAGATCTGGCGCAGGACCCAAAGCCCCATGGCCAGGTGGACCAGCACCTTGGCCACCAGGCCCCCCATGAGGCCCACCAGGGTGCCCCAGGCGGCCTTTAGGGCCTCCTCGGGCCTGCGCCCCGAGAGGTACTCAAAGAGCCACGCCAGGAGGAAGGGAAGGACCAAGACCCCCACCACCCCCAGGAAAAGGCC
>BBBN01000100.1 GCA_001311585.1 Thermus sp. JCM 17653 | reverse complement strand
CTCAAACTCCAGGCCCTGGGGGTAGCCCGCCTCGGCCAGGAGCTTCCTGGCCCGGGCAGGGTCGTAGGCGTAGGGGGTGGCGGGGTTGTAGCCCAGAAGCCCCTTGGGGATGAAGGTCTGGATCTTGAGGGCGTTCCCCTGGAGGAGGCCCTGGATGAGCTCGTCTTGGTTCACCGCATAGCGCACCGCCTCCCGCACCTTGGGGTTGGCGAAGGGGCTTCCCGGTTTCATGTTCATGCCCAGGTACTGGAGCCTCAGGGTTTCCGCCCGCAGGACTTTAAAGCGGGGGTTGGCGGCGATGGCCTTCAGGGCCTCGGGGGTAAGCCCCTCGGCGATATCGATCTCCCCGGACTCCAAGGCGGTGCGGAGCACGGCGGGCTCCTGGATGTAGCGCAGGATGACCCGCTGGACCTTGGGCTTGACGCGGGCGTAGGGGTTGGCCTCGAGGATCACCTGGCTCCCCCGGTCCCAGCGCACCAGGCGGTAAGGCCCAGACCCCGCCGAGTTGTTGCTCAAGAAGTCCTTGCCGTAGTCGCCCCCCTTGGCGTTCCTCTGCACCTCCTCCGAGTCCACCACCCCGCCGATGGTGAAGGTGAGGATGGAGAGGAAGGACTGGGGCGAAGCGCTCTTGGGAAGACGCACCTCCACGGTGTAGGGGTCCAGGGCCCGGTAGGCCCCCGGCTTGAGCCCGGCGATCTCGGTGTAAAGGAAGGAGCCGGGGCCCTTCAGGGCCAAGGCGCGGTCAAAGCTAAAGACCACGTCCTTGGCCGTGACTTCCCGGCCCGTGGAGAAGCGGCTTCCCTTGCGCAAGGTGAAGGTGAGGACCCACTCGTCCTTGCCCCGCTCCACCTTCCAGCTTTCCGCAAGCCCCGGGCGGAGGGTGGAAAGGTCGTTCCCCTCAAAGCGCACCAGGGTCTCGTAGAGGTTGTCGGCGATCAAGACCCCGCTGAACTCGTAGACCACCTGGGGGTCCAGGGTGATGAGGTCGGTGAAGTCCCCGCCGTAGACCAGGACCTGGGTCCGGTCCTGGGCGTAGCCCATAGCCGCCAAAACCGTAAGTGCCAGCCAAAACCCGCGCTTCATTCCTTGACCTCCTTGTACCGCCCCATTCTAACCTTTCAGGCTGCCCAGGGTAAGCCCCTGGATGAAGTAGCGCTGGGCCAGGAGAAAGACCAGGATGGGGGGAAGGGTGCCCAGGGTGAGGCCCGCCATGAGCACCGTCCACTCGGTGGAGAACTGGTTCTGGAAAACCGCCAGCCCCACGGTAAGGGGGCGCATCTCCAGGGAGTGGGTGACGATCAGGGGCCAGAGAAAGCTGTTCCACCCCGCCAGGAAGGTGAAGGTGCCCAGGGTGGCCAAGGCGGGGGCCGCCAAAGGCAGGGCCACCTTCCAGTAGACCTGCCAGGGGGTGGCCCCGTCCACGATGGCCGCCTCCTCCAGCTCCCGGGGAAGCTGCAGGAAGTGTTGGCGCATAAGGAAGATGGCGAAGGCGTCAAAGAGCCCCGGGAGGATGAGGGCGTAGTAGGTGTCCACCCACCCCAGGTTCCGCATGAGGATGAAAAGGGGAATGATGAGGACGTGCACGGGGATCATCAGGGTGGCGAGAAAGAGGAGGAAGAGGGCCCCCTGCCCAGGGAAGCGGAAGCGGGCGAAGGCGTAGCCCGCCATGGCCCCGCTGGTGAGGTTAAGGAAGGTAAGCCCTAGGGCCACCAGGAGAGAGTTCAGGTACCAGCGGCCGAAGGGGACGGCGGTGAGCACCCTCTGGTAGTTCTCCAGGTGAAGCTCCCGGGGCCACACCTCCACGGGCAGGTCAAAGACCGCCCCCGGGGCCTTGAAGCTGGTGGAGACCATCCAGAAGAAGGGGACGAGCATGGTGAGCCCCCCCAGGAGGAGAAGGAGATAGACCAGAGCGTCCCAGAGCTTGCCCAAAAGCTTCTTCACGCTTCCTCCAGAACCCAGCGGCGCCTCAGGGCCCACTGCAGGTAGGTGAGGGCGAAGAGGATGAGGAAGAGGACCCAGGCGATAGCCGAAGCGTACCCCATCTCAAAGGGAAAAGTCCCAAAGGCCTTCCGGTAAAGGTAGAGCATGAGGACGTTGGTGCTGTCCAGGGGGCCCCCCCCGGTCATGGTGTAGACCAGGCCGAAGACCTGGAAGCCCCCGATCATGGCGAGAAGGGCGTTGAGGAAGACCGTGGGAGAAAGGAGAGGGAGGACCACATAGAAGAAGCGCTGGAGGCCATTCGCCCCGTCCAGGCTCGCCGCCTCCAGGTACTCCCGGTTAATATTTTGCAACCCTGCCAGAAAAATCAGCATCCTGAGGCCCACCCCCGCCCAGACCGAGGCCAGGATGACCCCCCACATGGCCCAATTGGGGTCGGAAAGCCAGCCGGGGCCCTCCCGGGCCAGCCAGGCCAAGAGGGCGGGGGGCTCGGCCCCCAAGAGGCGCCATAAGGCGGAAAGCTTCTCCCCCACGAAGCGGAGAAAGAGGTTCACGGGGCCCACCGTGGGGTTCAAGACCCAGCGCCACAGGAGCCCCACCGCCACCACGCTGGTCACCGTGGGCAGGAGGTAAAGGGTGCGGAGCACCTTCACCCCCCGCCAAGGCCGGTTGAGGCCCAGGGCGAGGAGCAGGGCGAGGACCATCTCCAAGGGCACCGCCACCCCCACGTAAAAGAGGGTGTTCCAGAAGGCCTTGCGAAAAACGGGGTCCTCTAGAAGGCGGCGGTAGTTTTCCAGGCCTACCCAGTTCTCCTGGAGGGTCATTAGGGTAAGGGGCCTGAGCCCGTCGTAGTCCACGAAGGAAAGGAGAAGGCTGGTGAGGATAGGCCCCAGGTTAAAGGCCAGGAAGCCCGCCAGAGAGGGCAGGAGGAAAAGGAGAGGAAAGCGGTGGTAGATGCGCACGCGGCCTCCTGGCCTCCCAGGCTAGCGCTTCCTGGCCGCCTGGACCTCGTCCAGGATCTTCTGCACCTGTGGGGCCACGCCGTCCAGAGCGGCTTTCAGGTCGGCCTTGCCCTGCCAGACGGGCTCCAAGGCCTTGTTGATGAGCTGCAGGGCCTCGTTCCAGCGCTCAAAGGTCTCCGTGGGCCGGGCGGTGCGGTTCACCGTGAGGAAGTACTGTTGGTTCTTGGGAGGCGGGGGAACGAAGAAGTCCTTGAGGCCTTGAATGCTCTTTTCCACGTTCCTCACGTCCACCCCCCGAGCCGGATGATGAGGCCCGTCTTGGTGAAGATCCGGCTCGCCTCGGGGCCTGCCAGGAAGGCGAGGAGCTTCCAGGCAGCCTCGGGGTTCTTGGTGCCCGCGGCCATCACCCAACCGGAGCCGTCTATGTCCACGATGCTTCCCGCCTTGCCCCGGGGGAAGGGAACCACGTCGAAGTCAAACTTGGCCCGGGCCTTCAGGGTAGGCACCCGCCAGCGGCCGTCCACGATCATGCCCGTCTGGCCGTTGAGGAACATGGTAAAGGCCCCCCGGTCCTGGGCTTCCTCAGGGGTGGGGGCCACGTGGTGCTTGTAGCGGAGGTCCAGGTAGAACTGGAGGCCCTCCAAGGAGGCGGGGCCATTCAAAAGGAACTTGCTGTGGTCGGGGCTGTAGAAGCGTCCCCCCGCCGACCAGACCCAAGGCTGCCAGAAGAGGTAGAAGGTCTGGAAAGAAACCCCCCACTGGACCCGGCGGCCGTCCTTTTCCAGGGTCAGGGCCTTGGCGTAGCGCAGGAAGTCTCCCAGGTCCAGTCGGGCTTGGGGTCGGGGAGGCCTACCTTGCGCAGGAGGTCCCGGTTGTAAAAGACCACCAGGTTAGAGACGTCCCGAGGCAGACCGTACTGGACCCCTTCCCACTGGAAAGCCTTGAGGATGCCCGGGAAGATGTCCCCCGTGGGGTAGCGGTCCCGCTTCAGGAAGGGGTCCAGAGGCTTCAGGACCCCCCTCGAGGCCATCCCGGGGAAGTCTATGTTGTTGAGGAAGAAGACGTCCGGCGGGGTCCCGGCGGCCATCATGGCGGTGATCTTGGCCAGATACTCGTTGGAGGGGATGTTGATGTACTCCACCTGGATCCCCGGATTCCTCTCCTGGAAAAGGCGCAGGACCTGCTGGTAGGCCTGGATCTCCTCCTGGCTTCCCCAGCTGGCCAGGACCAGCTTCTGGGCCGAAGCCAGACCCAAAAGGAGCAATAGGGCACCGAACAGCTTTCTCATGGTTCACCTCCAAACACCCATTGCCCGGTGGGGGTGTACACCCCCGCCAGGCTTCCAACGCGGCCCGCACCTGGACCGCGCGGTAGCCGTGGGTCGCCAGGTAGCCTTGGGGCCTTCCCTCCAGGTGGCGGAGGTCGTCGGGGTTGCCCAAGGCCACGAGGAAAAGGGGCTTGCCCAGAGCCAGAAGGGCCCGGTAGAGGGCCTTCTGGCCCTCCTTGAAGGCCCCAAGCCAGTGGAAGGTGGAGAGGACCACCCGCTCCGCTCCCTTGGCCTCGGCCACCGCCCGGGCCACCTCCTGGGGAGAAGGGTCCTCGGAAAGGACCAGGCCCCGGCTTCCCCGAAGGTAGATGGGGGCCAGGTCCGCCAAGGTGGGCTCGGCCCCGTAGCGGTCCGTGACCTTGAGGCCCACCACCAGGGTCCCCGGGCCCGGGATGGGCAAGGGCCCGAAGAGGTGGACCACCCCCCGGCGGGCGGCCTCTAGGGCCAAGGCCTCCTCCTCCTTGGGGCCGAAGGGGCACTCCCCTCTTTGGGCCAAGAGGGCCAGGGCCCGCCTTTTGGCCTCCTCCGGCCGGGACCTGGGGATCTCCTTGCCCAGAGCTTTCTGCAAACGGGTGTGGACCTCGAGGATGGCCCCCTCATCGGGCTCCAAAAGGAGGAGGTCCGCCCCCGCGCGCACCGCCAGGAGGGCGGCCTCGGGAGCCCCGTAGTTCCGCTTGATGGCCCCCATGGCCATGTCATCGGTAAGGATCGCCCCTTTAAACCCCATCTCCCTTCGCAAAAGCCCCGTCAGGATGCCCTCCGAGAGGGTAGCGGGGAGCTTCGGGTCCAAGGCAGGAAAGAGGATGTGGGCGGTCATGAGGGCGGGCATCCCCGCCTCCACGTAGCGGCGGAAGGGAAGGAGCTCCACCCTTTCCAGGGCATCCCGGGGCTTGTCCACCCGAGGAAGGTCCAGGTGGGAGTCGGTGGCGGTGTCCCCGTGGCCCGGGAAGTGCTTGCCCACGGGCCTGGCCCCCGAGCGCAGGACCCCCCGGGCGAAGGCCAGGCCTAGGCGAGCCACCCGCTCGGGGTCGGCCCCGAAGGAACGGAGGCCGATGATGGGGTTTTGCGGGTTGACGTTCACGTCCAAAACCGGGGCCAGGTTCACGTCCGCTCCCAGGCGGCGCACCTGGCACCCCAGGGCCCAGCCCACCCGCTCCACCAAGCCTCGTCTCCGCTAGCCGAAAGGGCCATGGCCGAGGGGAAGCGCACCACCCCCTCCCGGTAGGAGGTGAAGGGTCCCCCCTCCTGGTCCACGAAGAGCACCAGCTTGGGGTCAAAGGCCTTGAGGCGGCGGACCAGGCCCTCCGGGTCTTGGCGCAGGTTGGAGGGGTAGAGGATCACCCCGGCGGGACGGACCCGCCTTAGGAGGTCCCAGGGGGGCTCGCTTCCCTTGAAGCTCACCACCAGGAAGCTCCCCGCCTGCGCCGCCGCCACCCCGAGTCCCAGGACCATGGCCAAAAGCCTCACCTCCCCACCTCCTTGAGCGCCTCCCGGACCCCCCTCTCCTCCAGGAGGGCTTCCGCCCTTTCCGGGGAAAGCCCCAGGGCCACCAGGGCGGCGAGGGCGGGTTCGGGGTGGACCTGGAGGAGGTCCATGGCCTCCCTCTCCCCTACCCCGGCCATCTCCTCCACCATGGCGGCGCCCCGCCTTAGGAGCTTGGCGTTGCCACCCGCATCCGGGCCATGCGGTTCCCGTAGACCCGGCCCAAGAGGACCATGACCAAGGTGGAGAAAAGGTTCAAGGCCGCTTTCTGGGCCGTCCCCGCCCCCAAGCGGGTGCTCCCCGCCACCACCTCGGGGCCCGTGTCCAGGAGGACCGGGTGGTGGGCCTCCTCTAAAAGGGGGGCACCGGGGACGTTGGCCAGGGCCACGGTGAGGGCCCCCACCCCCTTCGCC